>JADFWK010000040.1 GCA_015223015.1 Pseudomonadota bacterium | reverse complement strand
GCTACCTGTTGTTTGTATCTCTCCTCATTCATCCTATAGTTTTCCTCCGCCTGAACCACCGCCGTTTTGGACACCTGAATATTTCTCTCCGCCTCCTTCAGAGATAAATAGGCCGCCTGTACTTCCAGGTGGATATTGTCCTTGATCTCATTGAGCAGGTGTCGAGCTTTTGCCACTCTGGCCCTGGAGGCTGCTACTTCATCTCTCCTCTTACCCCACTCCCAAAGAGTCCAGTCTGCTTGTAGGGTTAAGGTCCATATATCAGGATCTTCCGCCGTAACAGCCGATAAGAAGAGTTCGTCAGTGTCTCTCGAATAGTTTCCAATGAAGGTCACTGATGGATAGTAGCTACTCTTGGTCAATTTCACGTTTTTTTCAGCAGCCACAACATTCAAGGATACCTCCTGGATCTCTGACCTATTCAGTACCGCCTTTTCAACTGCCTCATCAAGGCGTAGCCTGACAGGGGTATAATCGAGTATATCTTTGATCCTTACCGGTTTGGTAAGTCCTCTCCTGAGCAGCTTGTTGAACAGAGACTTGGACAGCAGAACCCCGTGGGTTGCACTGATCAAATCCTGCCGTGACTGTGCCATCTGCACCTCTGTCTGGAGGAGTTCATTTTTGGCTATAATCCCTTCATCATAAAAGGCCTGAGCTACTGCCAGATGGCCCTCCAGCTGCTCCACCGCCTGTCTGGCCACGTTTTGGAGCTTCTCTGTTTTTAAAATCGCAAAGTACGCCGCCTTAACCTTCAATACCAAATCTTGAATAGTACTCACTTTCTGGATTTTGGCTGTGTCTACGCCTAAAGAGGCTAAGTCCCGTAACACCGTAAGCCTCCATCCGGTAAATAAGGGCTGCGTAGCTGTTATGTTGAATTGGTAGTTATCAGTCCTTAATGGTGAAAGCTCCCTTGGAACATGCAAGCCTGTCGATGGATTAAAGAGCCAGGTGGTGTGTTTGGCATCATCGACAGTATCTTTGTCCAGATAGGTATAGGTGTAGCTGGTGCTTAATTTTGGATAGAAATCGGCCTTTGCAGAGCTCTCTTCAAATTCCTTTGCCTTTATCTCTTCGTCTGCCGAGAGCACAGCCAAACTGCGCTCTAAGGCTATGTCGACGCTCTCTTCCAAGGTAAGAACATCAGAGGCCATGGTTTGTGAGGACCCTGCTAGCAAAAAAAAGAAAATCCCCAAAAAAATAAAGACCTTTCTCATTATCTTACTCTCCCCTTTTCTATTTAATTACGCTTCTTTCTGGATCTGTTTTACATCACTTCTTCGGGTGGAGTCTATCTTTTCCTGGTATGATTCCGATACAGGGTAACGTCAAAGTCCAGGGCATGAGTATCTTTTTTTTGGTTATGCCCCTATAACATGGACCCTTACTGGGTCGATTCAAAATGGTTTATTGAGCCCTAAGCCTTAGAATCATAGGCTGCATCTATATAAACCATTTTGAAACGTCCACTGATCTAAACTATGTGAGGGCATAATCCAAAAAAAAGATACCCATGCCCTGCAAGAAGCTCAAAAATCAATAGGTTAGGTTTCACTATGACGTGGCCCTGGATTCCGATACCCAGTTGTTGCTATTCCCTGTGTCTGTGCCAGATATTTCCGTTCTCTTCTGAATAATTTTCCGAGTCTCCTCTGTATTCTGTGCTTATGATAGATAGGTATTCAAAATATGAACGATTATTCATCACTATTGACCTATCCCTGTCAAGAAAAAACACCAGATTTTATCATTGAACAATCTGCCATCAATAAGTTAAGCTCTGTTAGCGGATCATCAAAGGAATTTCTCAAGTAATGGCGCAACCTGCCATATACACCTTAGGGACTAGTATCCATATCCCGGACTTTGACGTTACCCTGCTATTGCCCTTGATTTTGTGGGCAAATTAACTTATAGGTGAAAAAACTGCTACACTAATTTAGGTGCTGACATGATTGAACGGTATACACGACCAGAGATGGGCGTGATATGGGAACCCCATAATCGGTTTGCGAAATGGCTTGAGGTTGAAGTCCTTGTATGCGAGGCAATGGCTCAAGAGGGGATGATCCCCCAGAAATCCCTCGATACTATCAAGGAAAAAGCGGATTTTTCCATTGATAGGATTCAAAAGATAGAGGACGAGGTAAAACATGATATGATTGCCTTCTTAACCAATGTAGAGGAGTATGTTGGCCCGGACGCTCGCTTTATCCACTTGGGTCTTACCTCATCTGATATATTGGATACTGCGCTTGCTCTCCAGCTTAAGGAGGCAATGCTTATGATCATAGATGATGTTCACAATCTCCTCGCTGTACTTAAAGAGAGGGCCTTTGAGCATAAAAATACCGTTATGATCGGGCGCTCCCATGGTATCCATGCCGAACCTATTACCTTTGGACTCAAGCTTGCGGTATGGTACAGCGAGATGAAACGGAACCTCACCAGGCTTGAGCAGGCACTGGATGTGATAGGCTATGGCAAGATATCAGGGGCTGTTGGGACCTTTGCCAATATCCCCCCTCAGATCGAAAAATATGTGTGCGATCATCTCGGGCTAAAGCCAGCAGCGATCTCCACCCAGATTATTCAGAGAGACAGGTATGCCCAGTATTTTACCGCACTCGCTATCCTTGCCGGGTCAATCGAAAAGATAGCTGTAGAGATAAGACATCTCCAAAGAACAGAGGTTGGGGAGGTGGAAGAGGCTTTTGCCGCGGGTCAAAAGGGCTCATCAGCTATGCCCCATAAAAAGAATCCTATAGGTTCAGAAAATATCTCGGGACTCGCTCGGCTTGTTAGGTCCTATGCTCTTGCCGCCATGGAAAATATCCCGCTCTGGCACGAACGGGATATTAGTCACTCTTCTGTGGAACGGGTGATCGCGCCAGATAGCACTATCCTCATAGACTACATGCTGAACCGATTGACCCGCATGTTAAAGAATCTGGTGGTGTATAGCAAAACTATGGCCGAGAACCTTGAAACACTCAAGGGACTCATTTTTTCGCAACAGGTATTACTAGCCTTAATAGCCGAAGGCTGTGCCCGTCAGCATGCATACTCGTTGGTGCAGAGAGTCTCTCTCCAGGCCTGGCATGGCGAAGAAAGCTTTAAGGAACTTCTCGGAGGTGACCCGGATATCCAAAAGTATCTTGACAAAAAAGAGATAGAGGAGATATTTTCACTCAACTATCATTTGAGACATGTGGAGGAGATCTTTGCCAGGGTATTCTAATAAAAGTCTTATCCGTCTTGTGTGTCCAGCCTTGTTCTGTCTCCTGGTATTGGGTTTTTTTTCGACCTGTACTTCGACTCAGCGAGTATATACGAAGCTTTCCGATACAGAGTATACTTCTCCCGAGTACCGGATGGTCCTCGACAAGTGGACACGAAAGGGATCGATACATAAAGGCCTGGGAACGGAGTTGCTCGTTACGGCCACCTATCAGGTGGAAGAATTCAGGAGGGCCTTTGCAGAGGAATATGGGCGGGTCTATATGCAGACGCCCCAAGAGACCCAAAAAGTGATTGATGATCAAGCAAGGGCAGGTCAAGACTACGATGACTTTATGGTAGCAATATACACACCAGAGAGAGAATGGGATGACTTTGCAGAAAGAGATTCTATCTGGAAGGTGTATCTCATCAAGGATGGGCAATTGAGGTTGGAGCCGTTAGAAATCAGAAAGGTTAAGAAACAGAGAGCAATATCTAAAGAGACTGTAAGATACAGAGCATTATCTGTATCCTTTTATCCCTTTGTATCCCCTTGGTCGACTGTCTATCGTTTCAGATTTAGAAAGAAAGATCAACCTCAGGCCTCTCACTCTTTAGAATTGATCCTGACGAGTCCATCTGGGTCTGCTGCACTGAAATGGGATTTCTAGCGATATATAGAGATTTGTTTGTTTGGGTAACTCGTTTAGGTATCAAAGTCCTTTTAGTTCTCACGATCTCTTTTCAGGCAACCGGGGCCGTTTCAGCAAAGCCCCCAGGTGCTCCGATAGAACCAAGAGACCTCGTGCCAGACTCCCTGCTTTACTTTCCCCCCCAAGATCCTGGATACATACTCGTGGTAGAAAAGGTTACCCAAAAGGCCTACCTTTACCAGACTCAAAACCTTGACAAGCCGGTAGAAGTTTACCCTTGTTCTACAGGGGAGAATATAGGGCCTAAGTCAAAGAGGAATGATAAGAAGACACCAGAGGGTGTGTATTTTGTCACCAATTCGTTTGAACGGAAGGATCTGTCTTCTATTTATGGAGACCGGGCCTTTGCACTTGACTATCCTAATATGCTGGATCGCAAACTGGGGAGAAAGGGATATGGGATTTGGATTCACGGAACCAATGAGGACCTGAAGCCTCATGACACCAACGGTTGTATCGTTTTTACCAATGAGGACATACGAGACCTTTCCCGGTATATCATCCAAGGACATACGCCTATCATCATAACCCAAGAGATCAACTTTATTTCTAAGGAAGAGCTCATCAGGGAAAGGGGGCAAATCAAGGCATTCGTTGAGAGCTGGCTCAACGCATGGAAAGAGGGTCACATCGATCTCTATATGTCCTTTTATGATAGAGACTTCACTGCCCAAGGAAAAGACTGGTCGCAGTGGTGGACCTATAAAAAATGGTTGAGTGAAAGATATGGCGCGATAGATATAACAATAGATAATCTGCAAATAGTACAGGAAAACGGAATCGTATTGGCCAAGTTTTATCAGAGCTACCGGGCCAATAGGTTTTATAGCTTTGGAGAGAAAAGACTCTATCTGCGGCAAAAGAGTCCTGAATGGAAGATAGTTGACGAATTCTTCCAAAAGAAACACCAGCCCTCTCCCCCACCCCCTGCACCACCTATCACAGAGCCCGACCGTGCAGCGATTAAGCAGTTAATTACCACCTGGCAGCAGGCCTGGCAACAGAAAGACCTCCCCCGGTATATGGCCTGCTACAGTGATAATTTTTCCTCCCGCGGTCTCACCCGCACGAGATGGGAACGACATAGAGCGAAAATCAATGGGCGCTATACGAACATACAGGTCAGCCTCAGTAACCTTACGGTAGAGCTCGTTTCAGCCACCAAGGCACTGGTATCCTTTGATCAGGACTACCGTGCTGATCAGTACCACGACTGGGGCAAGAAGACGATGAGACTCAGAAAGAAAGACGGAACATGGAAGATCCAGAGAGAAACATGGCTCGGGGCAGCAGAGGAAAAAAAGAGCTGAAAGGCCGCTCTCAGCGCACCGAGCCCCTCACCATCATGGTGTTTAAGCGCTCCGGTACGGTGTGGAACGGTAAGGTCTCTCCCATCTTGCTTCTCGTGGCTGCTGTGTTCTTTGTGTGCTATATCATTGCAACCCTCTTTCTCACCTACGAATATTTCGATCTTTATCGAGCAGGTAAAGAAAAGGCAGCGGAGAGGGCTGAGCTCACCGAAGCCCTTGCCACCACCCGAAAGAGCCTCGAGCGAGCGGAGCAACAGATTGCACTATTAGGTGCCCATATCAGAGAGAAGCGGGAGCAGAGCATCGAATCTGCTGCTGAAAGCAGTGACCATGAACCCTCCTTTCCTGATCTGATAGATATTGCTCAGGTCAAGGTAGCACGTGAGAACGTAAGGCTTGTGGTCACCTTCAATCTTATCAACACCCAGGAAACTGATGAACCGATCAGTGGCCGCATTTTTGTCCTTGCTCGGCTCAAGGGGTCAGATCACTCTGAGGTTCTGGTGTACCCGAACTCCCAGCTCAAAGACGGACTTCCGGTAAACTACCGGCAGGGGCAGCGGTTTGTGATCAAGCGATTCAAAACGGTGAAGAGCCAATACGCTCTCAGCAATCCCCTGAATGAACCGCTCATCTTGAAGATATTGGTATACGATGACGAGGGCACCTTGATCCTAACCAAGACCGTTGAGGTGTAGGGTATGTCGTATTTCCTAGCGAACGTGAACGACTACTCTATATGGTTTATGCCAACACTTTTGAACGTTACCAATGTACTACCTGATACGGTTAATCAGCCAGCTCAAGGATCAGGAGGTCTTCCCAAGGATCTGATTTTTTCATCACCACTCTAATCTCCTCCCCGGGTGACAACTCAGGCCCACTTACTATTGGGAGTTCAGCGACGAAGAGAAAATCAGTCAGTATTATCAAATACTTGTTTCTAAGCTTTTGAAAAACAAGTGCAGTGAAACGATCGTCTTTTCGTGTGGCAAGATGTTTCAGTAGCCAATATCTGATCTGATTTCTCTTCATTACTTGAATATCTCTTAATGTCTGCTGTATCACTGGGGTCAAATCCTTAAGCCGCGATTGAGTGTACGGGGGGCTTTTCTCGAGCAAAGCAGCATGGATTTGTCTCTGCATAACAAGGTCTAAGTATCTTCTTAACGGGGAAGTGGCATTCGTGTAGACATCGACACCCAGACCGCTATGTGGTTGGAATGTGGTATCGATGAAAAGGGGTTGAAGTTTGCGCCTCTGTTGAAATACGTAATAGGTATAGTTGGATTTATCAATGAATAATCTCTCCTGAGGAGACTCCTGACTCCTGTAAAGGATCGGCAGTTCTGTGTCAGCGGCAAATTTTGCTGCTAGCCAGTTGTAGAGGATCATGCATTCTGAGACTATCGTTCTAGCAGGTGTGTCCTGTTCTACAAGTCTAATCTGCACATCTGAATTGCCTTCAAATTCAAAATCGATTTCTGGCAAGGGGATAACTAAGGCACCGGCAGCAACCCTCTTCTGCCTGAGCGCCTGAGTCAATTTATAGAGGGTTGAAAAAACTGGCTCCTTACTCCGCAACGCATTCACCTGATCATAGGTAAGCTGCTCTTGAATTCTTACCATGGAAGGTACAAACCGATAATCCTTCAGGTTCCACTCCCCATCAAAGTCCGCTAAAAGGGATATGGCTAACCGGTCAAGCCCCTTTACCAAACTCAATGCATTGTTAGAAAGGGTTGCAGGAAACATAGGAATCTGTGTTGCCGGAAGATAGATAGAGCTTGCCCTCGTTGAAGCCTCCCTATCCAAATGTCCATCGATCTGGATAAAGGGTGTTAAATCGGTAACGTGCACACCGAGCCTATAGCCCCCCTCAAGGGGTTCCAGGCTCAATGCATCATCAAAGTCCCTGGTAAGTGGTCCATCAATGGTAAAGGCAGTAAGATCTGTCAGGTCTTCCCGATCTGAGGGGTCCATCGCTTTCTTGGCTACATCGTCTGCCTCTCTGAGGGCGGACTCACTGAAATCGATGCTTGTTTTGAACCTGTGAAGATCGAGGTTCTCGTCTTCATTCCACACCCCTAGCTTTACCAAGAGGTGACGCGCCCGATCTATATCTTTAATTCCAGAACGGGTAAACATGTCTTTGCCCAGCTTAAAATCCGGGGCATCTTTTCCATAAAGGGCGAGCTGAACCATTGTTTCAATGATCTTTTCCTTGAGAGGGGGGTCCTGAGGATTCCTATTATTGATTAGCTCCTTGAGCCAGGTTGCTCCTTCAGTAATCTCCCTTTCTCTTAATTCAGCTACTTCTCTCGCGGTCCTGATCTGTTCCACCTTATCCGGGCTGTTGGGGATGAAATAGTCGTCCTTCATCTTGAAATAGACTCTGTCAAAGAAAACAGCCCTCACCAGAGCAGATATGTGATCATCAGTGACAGATTCACCAAAGACGAGCTGAGCAAGGTACTTGTAGGTAAACGTCTCATTTTCCTCATGGGTGAGCTCCCAGATAGCCTGAACAGAAACCTGGGTCATGTAATCCGTGCGTCTCTTCTCAATTTCTTTCAACTCACTGAGCAATTCCTCCCGTGACCTGGAAATATCCAAGGTGGTAGATGAAAGCAGGAGAGTCCTTTTGGGCGAAATACTTACTTCATGATTAGACAGGGTGAGGAGCTGTAACTTGCTGCCCCTATCTTTCAGGCAGACCGATAGCACGATTTTCTTCTGGTCGATATATTCAGTGATCTTTCCCTCAGCCATAAGAGGTCCCGGGCCTCCGGTAAAAGGGTTTACTCCCCAGGGGAGATAATACTTTGTGGAATCTGCTATCTTCTTTGTTTGGGGGAGAAGAAGAAAGAGATGATGGCCAAAATCATGACAGTAAAACCAAGCCCTGTATAAGCCACGGTGTCTCGGGTAAAGCCTTAAACAGTTTCAAGCAAAACCACTCTATTATAAAAATATCAGAGACAGAACACAGAAACAAATGACACGGCAAGGCCTAGTTGTATCCGAGTCTTCTTTTCCTGCTCTTTCTCACCTCTTCCTTCCACCCAGCCCTTTTCTTTGCCTTGTTTCGCCGCTTGAAATCAGGGTCTCTTTCTGCCCTCAAGATAAAGGACCCAGGCTCAATCTGGCTTTTTTTCTCTATCGGTTTTTCTTTGACAGCTATGTCCTTGACCAATGGTGGCCCACTGATAAACTGTACCGGGATCTCATCTGCCAGATACAGAGAGTCGCCAAAGGGATAGAACCTTATCCCGTTCTCATGGGCTGCTCCCGCTTTTATTTCTAATAGAACTGGATTTTGATCTAAGCGGTGTGCAATACGGGTAGAAAGATCCCTATTTGTTGCCAACAGCACATGATCTTTTGATCCTGGCAATAGACCAGCCTTAAGAACAAAGGGATATGCCTTTTTTTTTACTCCTTTGAAAAGGATTTTTGGGGGAGGAACAGGGTTTTGCCCTTTGCTTTTCAGGCAAGCCTCCCACTGAGAAGATCTGATCTTTTTCTCGTCAATCTCAAAAACACCATCTCTATCATGCAAGAGCACCTCTCTTATATGGGATTCACGAACATATTTCGTGCCGGGTTCTTCATTGATAGCCTTGAGAAGCTCCTTGATGGTTATGTAACCCTCTTTATCAGGAACAAGGCCAAATTCATCCGGCCTTGTGCCTAACATGTAGGTCATCAATCGGCTCAGATTACCTACCTTTCTTATGTTCTTCTTAACCACTCTGTTTCCCTGTTAGCAGTACAATTCCACCTTGTTCAACTGTTGTAATACAAATTCCCTGATCTCGGAAGGTTCAGGCAAGGGATATTTCAGGTTTCCCTTAGAGAAAAAGTCAACCAATATCTCCTCTTCAGCACCTCCACATGAACACCTCGAGGGCTTTTCTTTGACAGAACAAACCCTTGTGTTGAAACAGTCCTTACATCGTAAGACCCTCTTGCTGCCGGACCTTTTCCCCCTCTTGGCAATGGGATGCCCATCTATTTCTATTATATCCATAGAAAAATCCACTACCGGCGCAGCGCTTACTGCAGTTCCAACACCATAGGCATCTGCAAGCACATTGTACCGTTCAATATCCCTTTCATCGATGCCACCGCTCAGAAGGAGCTTTATATCTCTGTATCCCCTGAGATCAAGTTCCCATCTTACCTCTCTCATTATCTCCACAAAATCTCCCCGCCTGCTTCTTGGTGTATCAAGCCGCACAGCATACAGCTTCTTGCCTAAAGCACCGGCAACGTTAAGGGCCTCTATCTTTTCGTCGTTAAAGGTGTCTATCAGACTCACCCTTCTAACCCCTGGTTCGATTACCTCGTCGAATGCCTTTGTGGCTGTCACCGTATCGCCCATAAGCAAAATGAGTGCATGAGGCATGGTCCCAGACGGCTCTATTCCAGCGAGTTTTGCCCCAAGACCCACAGATACCCCATCGCAGCCCCCTATATATGCATTTCTCTCTATCAAGGGAGCTATTGTGGGGTGCACCCTGCGAGCACCAAAACTGATTACCTCTTTTTTACCTGCTGCCTTTTTACACCGGGCAGCCATGGTAGCGATGCCAGATGCCTGACATATCATACCAAGGAGTGCTGTTTCATACTGGCCGAAATCGAGATACTTTCCGCTGATCTCCATTACCGGCTGTTTAATACCAAATATTGTGCCTTCTCTCATCACCCTAACATCAACTGGAAGATCTTTTAAGACCTCGGCGCATTCCTCAACCCCTGCGAGTACTGCCCAAGGCCAATTTGATGGGAAACCATGGGCCATAAACTCCGCCCGAACAGATAGATCTATCCCTTTGGCCTCTAAGATCTTCTTTGTTCTTTCAAAGTAGATATCGGTAACCAGACCCTCTTTTACCTCTTTATGCGTGGCTGTGTGAAACACAATTGGTACACCTCACTTAGAAAAGATTTAATGCAACGCCAACAGTTCACAGGAGGAGGAATCAGTCCGCCAGGCATTCTTCTACTTCAATTCCGTGTCTCTCACTGACCCCCGTGAACTGAACACCAGAAGCCGTTTCAGTCAACGCCCTAACACCCATACACAAAACTGAAATGGCCATACTATCCGGGGCTACATTTACCATAGATCTTACCAATTTTCCAAAAATAAATCTTCCCCTTTTCAGGATTATTCTTGGCTGATCTGTCACAGGGCGTGCTTCTGATTCCTTGGTGCAACTTTTTGGCTGAGATAAATAAAATTTTCGCAGCAGAACTTTCTTGACAAGAGACGAATGTCATTCTAATTCTTGTATACAATATACGATCTCTCTTTCGAAAAATCCAAACTTTGTTTAATAATCATGGTATTGAGTGGGATTTTCCTTACGTCTCATATAACTATGGCCATTGCCGCGGGAGAAATAGGAGTCATTGTGGCGGATGTCCAGGGAGATTTTACTACCTGGAAGAAGGGCTCATTAGCAGTCAATGGCACAGACAAGACCTTTGTTCAGAAGGTCCAGAAGGCCACCGAGACTCTTAGCAGAGAGGGATATCCTATCTTCGCGACACAGGACTGGCACCCTGGAGATCATATATCATTTTATACTAATCATCCTGGGGGGAAGGCCTTTGAGGTTATAAAGATCGAGGGAAGGACTCAGGTTCTCTGGCCTCCTCATTGTGTGCAGGGAACAAAAAATGCGGGGATCCTTGTGGACAATAATCTTTTCCTGGCCGTCGTTCAAAAGGGCAGGGATACAAGATATGATAGTTACTCTGGATTTATGGACGATGGTGGGCAAAAGACTGAAATCGATCAGATCCTGAAGAGAAACGGGATTCAGAAAATCGTTGTCTATGGGATTGCAACCGATTACTGTGTGAAAGCAACGGCTATAGATGCGGCTGATGCAGGATACAAGGTATTAGTCATAGAAGGGCTGTGCAAAGGAGTGGCACCTGAAACCTCGGCAAAGGCTTTGAAAGAGATGAAGGCCAAAGGGATTACGATCTGGAAAGAACTGGACCTTCAAAAGATAAAGACATTCTGAAGGTCAAGTAAGGCAAATCAATCAAAAAGGAGTGAGAGCAAGGTATAATCTCCTAAGGTTAGTCCTTTTAAGCCATAACCCTCCCTCTTGGTCAAGCCTTTTATAATACCCTCCAAGAAGGAAACCCCATGCCCTGGACTTTGACGTTAGCCTGGAGGAAAGAGTTTTCCCAATTGACAACCTCCCAGTGTTGATGTATACCAACCAATACACCAAACCCCACACCCCACAAGGATCCCAGCAAGAG
>JADFWK010000249.1 GCA_015223015.1 Pseudomonadota bacterium | reverse complement strand
TACTGATGCTTTGCATGCCAGGTCTGGGCCAGGGGCATAACCAAAAAAAAGACACCCATACCCTGGACTTTGACGTTACCCTGGACTAAGTACCTTTTTCACTTGAAGAAAAACTGAATAGTGTATAAAGAGTAGGTATGCCCCCGTAGCTCAGGTGGATAGAGCAAGGGATTCCTAATCCCTGTGCCGTGTGTTCGAGTCACGCCGGGGGCACCAGACAGAACATAGGCTCAGGTCACGTAGTAGCAGATACCAGTTTTTCAAAGGCCTTTAACCGAAAATTGCGTTGGCTGAAACGGGTCTTTGCTACCCGGTCCCCGATAAAGTCCAGAGGTCTATTGCCCCGTATGCCTCTAAAATACTGTCGATCGAGGGGAGTACATTGGTGTAGATGAGATCAGTGCATTCAAGGCGGCTCCCACAATTGACATAAAACCGTACATGCCGAGTCTTGATTCAACTTTTGATACAGAAGTGCCTGATCCCAGTATGGAAAGGGAATAGTTTTGATTAATTGATAGGAAAAGAAGGAGGATCGGCTCATGACCCTTACAAAAGCAGATCTGACAGATTTCATTTACAACCGACTCGACTTCCCTAAGCACAAATCTGCACACCTGGTTGAGACCCTTTTGGAAATCATCAAAGAGACTCTGGAAAATGGAGAAGATGTCCTGATCAGTGGTTTTGGCAAACTTTGTGTAAAAGAGAAAAAGGAACGGAGAGGGAGGAACCCTCAGACTGGGGAAGACATGACGCTCCGCTTACGGAGAGTGGTGACTTTTCGGTGTTCTGGGGTTTTGAGGGATAGGATTAATGAGAAGGAGTAGGTTTTATTCTGTACGAGAATCTGTGTGAGAAAGGATTTCCGAAATCGGGGGCACCAGAGAGCACCAATAGACTATATTGTAAGGTATCATAAACAAGTCAAAGGTTTCCGAGTATTATCGGAAACCTTTGACTTGTTTGGTGAGCCGTCAGGGAATCGAACCCCGAACCTACTGATTAAGAGTCAGTTGCTCTGCCAGTTGAGCTAACGGCCCACATGGCATAATTATTTATGCGCCCGGCAGGACTCGAACCTGCGGCCTACGGGTTCGAAGCCCGGCGCTCTATCCAACTGAGCTACGGGCGCTTTTAGTTTCTATTGCTTGAATGCGGTATGTTTACCTAGGTCGTTCATTAACAGGTATGTGTTTTTCTGTCAATATTTTATTGTTGAAATATCCAGTTGAAATGTCCTTGACATTGATGTGGAATTTGTTTATAAAAAAAAGTTCTAAAATCAGTATGTACTTTTCATAGGACCCTGTTGTTGGGGCGTATTTGAAAATAACAGTATTCAGTGAATAAGCCGCGCGATGAAAACCTTTGTTGCTAAAGAGCATGAGATAGAAAAGAAGTGGCATTTGATAGATGCCAATGACAAGATTCTCGGAAGACTCGCTACCGAAATCGCGAACATCCTCAGAGGAAAGAATAAGCCTATATTTACCCCTCATATGGATTCTGGTGATTATGTGGTGGTTGTTAATGCAGATAAGGTTGTGTTAACCGGGAATAAGTTAGAGAAGAAGATGTATTACCACCACAGTGGTTATGTAGGAGGGCTCAGAGAAACCACGGCTAAAGAGATGCTCCAGAAAAAACCTGAAAACCTTATCAGATTTGCTGTGAAGGGGATGCTCCCGAAGACCAGCCTTGGCAGAAGGCAACTAACAAAACTGAAGATATATGCTGGACCAGACCATCCTCATCAAGCCCAAGAACCGGGAAAATTGGAGATTTAAATGGCAGAAGAGAGGTATTACGCCACAGGTAAGAGAAAGACAGCTATAGCGAGAGTCTGGATGAAATTGGGCGAGGGAAAGATCGTTATCAACAAGAAGCCAATTGACGAATATCTCACCACTGATATAGCGAAGATGATTCTTGCCCAACCACTTGAGCTGACGAATACCACGGGCAGATATGATATCATGGTAAATGTCAAAGGAGGAGGATATTCCGGTCAGGTTGGGGCCATTAAGCATGGGATCAGTAGAGTTCTTCTGAAGATAAGTCCGGAATTCAGGGAACCCTTGAAAAAAGAAGGTTTTCTTACTAGAGATTCACGAATAAAGGAGCGCAAAAAATATGGTCTGCGCTCTGCTCGAGCACGATTTCAGTATTCAAAGAGGTAATAGGGATATCCTGATAGTCTTTTTTAAGGGGAGGGTTTTTTACCTTCCCTTTTTTGTTTCCGAAGCAAGAAGGCTGCAACAATCTCGGGCAACACGTGGTGGAAAACAATCTTGAGCAAAAAAATATAAAGTTAATTATTGCGTATGATGGAACCACTTTTTTTGGGTGGCAGCGCCAAAAAGATAAACCGACCATACAGGGGACTGTTGAGGAAAAAATAGCTGCCATGGTAGGGGAACCGGTTTCACTCATTGGCGCCGGAAGAACAGATGCTGGTGTTCATGCACTCCATCAAGTAGCCAATTTCAGGATTTCTTCTCCTCTAACGCCGCCTATCTTTTTCAAGGCTCTGAATTCCCTGCTTCCTCCGACTATCATTATCAAAGAGGCAGGGTACGTCCCTATTGATTTTCATGCCAGGTACAATGCTAAAAGTAAGGTCTACGAATACAAGATTCTCAACGAGGATCCCCATTCCCCGTTTCTCAGACATTATGCGTGGCAAATATCCCGGTCACTTGATGTATCTGTTATGAAGGAATGCTTGCAGATTATTCGGGGAGCCCATGATTTTTCTTCGTTTTGTTCTCCGGGAGACGGGAAGATCAATCCAGTGAGAACCATGATTCAGACAGAACTTGAAATCGAGAAAGGTGATCTCTTGACCTTTATTTTGGAGGCAAATGGGTTCCTGCGGTATATGGTAAGAAACCTCATAGGAACCATTGTTAGGGTGGGCCTCGGGAGACTCAGTGTCGATGGTTTTGCTGAAATATTGGAATCAAGAGACCGGCGGCACCCTGGTGCTAAAGCCCCGCCCGAGGGACTCTATTTGAAGGATGTCAAATATTAGCGGGCTGTTGCCGAAATCCCTTTGAGCAACAGCCTATTAAGTGGTGTTTGTTGCCTTTATTGAGTTTTTTGGATCTTATGTTGCGTGTTTCAATTTGGGGAAAGGGACGACGTGCTCAGTGCTGAGAGATACAACTGACCAATGGTAGAGGATCTCCCTAAATTAATTGTTATAAGCGGGCCAACCTGTTCAGGAAAGAGTGGGTTAGGCGTTGAACTAGCCCAACTGGTGAGTGGAGAGATCATTAATGCAGATTCCATGCAGGTCTACAGGGGGATGGATATAGGTACGGCAAAGATTCCGGTTTCTGAGAGGAAAGGAATCCCCCATCATCTCGTCGATATCGTAAATCCCGATGAGGAATTTAACGCCGCATTATTTCGACAGCACGCCCTTACCATAATCAAAGAGCTCTATGAAAAAAAAGTTCCAATTATCGTGATAGGTGGGACAGGGCTCTATGTAAAGGCCCTCTTGGGGGGGCTTTTTGAGGCGCCGCCATCTGAGCCAGCATTGCGCCAGGCCCTATTAGAGGAGTGGGAGAACAGAGGTCCGGCGTTTCTGTATCAAAGACTATCAAGAGTTGACAAAGATGCCGCAGATAGTATTCACCCGATGGATAAGATCAGAATAACAAGGGCGTTGGAGGTGATTCATCTTACGGGATGCCCCCTTTCTGAGCTCACCAAAAGGCACAGTTTTTCTGATCGGAGATTTCGCGCACTCAACCTTTGCCTGAACGTTGACCGCCAGGTTCTTTACGACAGGATTAACAAACGGACGATCTCAATGATTAGCGCAGGTTTTATTGCTGAGGTTGAGGGGCTTCTCCAGATGGGATACAGCCCAAAGCTCAAGCCCATGAAGGCAATTGGCTACCGGCATATTATAGGACATCTCAAGGGTACCTGGGATCTTGATGAGGCGAAAAGGCTTATGCAACGAGATACGCGGCGATATGCAAAGAGACAGCTTACGTGGTTCGGAGCCGATCCTGAAATAACCTGGGTAGACCCGGATGATAAGCCAGGCATAGTCAATATGGTTATGACTTTTATACAATGACTTGACGTTTGCCACTGTTTTAATTAATATCTTTTTACTATTGAGCCACAAAGACACAAAGCCTGCCCTGGCGCGACGACAAAGGAGCATTATCATGCTTTGTAAAGATTACGGTATCCATAGATATAAACCCACTCTTTCAAAACCAGGTCTGGGCCAGGGGCCCAAAGAGAAAGTGAATATAAATTGAATAATGGAGTTTTCTTATTAATGAGCCTTGGGCTCAGTAATTTCAATGTGACACGCATTGGAAAGGCTATTATAAAGAATAATTCTATGATCTTGGTGTCTTGGTGCCTTTGCGGCAAGATACTTGAGTAATTACAAATATTCTAAGGGTTCTGCTGAAGGCTTATTCATGAACCAGGTTAAGGATCGAAAAGAGAAAAGAAGGACTGAGAAAAAGTTCCCCACTTTTTCTCATAGTAGCATTCGTTTCCTGCGCATCTGTATTTTTCTGGTTTTTGTGTCTCTCGCCATAAATCTCTTTACTGAGGCTTGCTTAGCTCAGGAGACAAAAGAGGCCACCAATGATGAGAGAATCTTGACAGGAACAGGAGCAATTGTTGATGAGAATATCGCCCTTGCCCGAAATGAGGCTCTATCAGAGGCATTTGTAAAGGCTATTGAGGAATACCTTATTCAAAGGATAGGGTCGCAGGGTGTGGCAAATAATTTTCAAAGATTGGATGAAGAAATCCTTTCCAGAACCCAGGAGGCGATACAGGATTATCAAATAATGTCCGAGTTCAGGACCGAACGTTACGTTAGGGTATTGGCGAAGGTGCGGGTAAATGAGGCGGTGTTAGATCAGAAACTCAAAAAGATGGGATTGCTTGAGGCTGATACTGTGCAGATGGCTGTTCTGTTCATGGTTTCAGAGAAGAAAGAAGGCTTTTCAAGTACTTATTGGTGGGGCGATCCTTCCCGGCCAACATCCATTACCCAGACAGAGCTTTCTCTGAGCCGGATATTTGAAGAAAGAGGCTTCAGAGTTGTTAACAGGTCTTTTTTCCCTCCGGAAGAAACGTACGATGAGGGTATGCTGAGTCTGACCTTGAGCGATGAGCAAGTAGCCAAATGGGGTAGACTCCTATCTGCTCAAATAGTAATAGCCGGAGAGGCGAATCTCTATGGATCATCGAGGGCATTGGTGTCCCTCAAGGCGATTAAGGTAACAGATGCAACAATAATTGCTCAAGGTTTCAGGGAGGGAATATCTGACAGCACCACCGGAGGCGAAGAGAGCGCAATAGGGTTGGCCATTACGAGCTGGGGCAATGACATGATCCCCCATTTGATAGGGGGACTTGAACGTGCCCAGAAAATCATTAATCGGGTTATTATAATAGTTAATGGCCTTAACAGCTATGGAGATTTTCTGCTCTTTAAGGATTTCTTAAAGAATAACTTTGCGGAGATAACATCAGTATTAGAGAGAAGGTTAGCGAAAGACTCGGTAACGTTTGGGGTGGAAATAGAGGGAGGCTCAACAGGGCTGGCCCAAAAGCTGCTGGACCATCCGAGAACACCTTTTGCAATAGAGATTTACGATCTGAGTGACCAGGGATTTACTGTAGTTGTAAGATGACCGTTCCCAATTTGCTGAGCATTTTAAGAATCCTTCTTGTTCCCATTTTTATGATCTATATGCTCAATAACAGGATGTTGCCAGCGTTAGTGATGCCCTTGATGGATTCATAGCATGAATGGTAATTTTGCTTGACATACCAATACAGGGGTTGATAGATAATTTCCTAATAGGCGCGTAGCTCAGGGGGAGAGCGCTACCTTGACACGGTAGAAGTCACGGGTTCAAATCCCGTCGTGCCTACCATAGATAAAGGGATGAGGGCCACCATATGGTGGCCCTTTGTGATCAATACCCTCTCTCGATGCCGCCTACTAAATCATACGTATGGGCCTCAGTTATGTGAACCGGGGCGATTTCTCCCACAATAGCCGACCCCTCATTTATCAACACTTGACCATCTACATCTGGGGCCATTGTTGCGGTTCTGCCGGTGAGCAATAGATCTGTCTCAGGGCTTAAGCCTTCAACGAGTACTGGTAGCGTTTTACCAACGACCCTTCGATTAAGCTTTTTGCTGATCCCCGCCTGGAGTTCCATAATCTCCTTAACCCTGTTCCTTACGATCCTCTCGCTTACTCTATCTTTAAGTTTCGCAGCGGGGGCTCCCTCCTCTGGGCTAAAGGAAAAGACGCCCAGCCT
>JADFWK010000248.1 GCA_015223015.1 Pseudomonadota bacterium | reverse complement strand
CCCCTGTTGATAAGTCGTAGAAAAGACCAGGCTGGGAGCCTCGGAACAGAAGAAAAGACCTCATGACCATCCTAGACGCTTCTTGGTTATATCCAATGTAAACAATAATATGGTCTCGTTACTAATTCAATAAAATTCGTCAAACAGATATGTCACCAGAACCAAAAAATAAATCAGGAAAAAAGGACCAACATCCCTTTGTTCACCTACACACTCACACTGAATTCAGCTTGCTTGACGGGGCCATCAGGATCGATAGATTGTTACAAAAGGCCTCCACGCTGGGCATGGAAACAGTTGCCATTACTGATCATGGCAACATGTTTGGGGCAGTAGAGTTTTACTCTCAGGCCCACAAGGCAGGCATTAAACCTATTATCGGTTGCGAGACATATGTAGCCCCCGGCAGCAGGAAAGAAAAATCACCATCATCTGATGGGCAACCAACTGCATATCACCTTGTACTCCTTGTGATGAATGAGACAGGATACAGGAATCTCAGCAAGCTTGTGACCTTGGGTAATCTTGAGGGCTTCTATTATCATCCCAGGATCGACATGGAGCTCTTAAGACAGAACAATCAAGGATTAATTGCCCTTTCAGCATGTCTCAAGGGCCACGTCCCCTACTTCTTAAGAAGGGGAAGGCTTGAGGATGCAAAAGAGTATGCCCGCCAGCTAGCCTCCATATTTGATCATGACCGGTTCTATTTGGAGGTAATGGCCAATAAGATGCCTGAACAGATTGCCGTAAACGAAGCTTTAAAAGAGCTGGCTGAAGACCTGTCTCTTCCCTTGGTTGCCACCAATGACTGCCATTACTTGAACAGAGAGGATGCAGAAGCTCATGATATCCTCTTATGCGTCCAGACGGGTAAGAGTGTTGATGATCCCGGCAGGTTGAAGTTTTCAAATAATGAGTTCTATTTTAAATCTCGGCAAGAGATGGCCAGCGATTTGGATGGGTTTTCAGAAGCTCTGGACAATACCGTGGAGATAGCCAAAAAATGTAACTATGAGATGGAATTTGGCCAGTACAAATACCCCGTCTTTCAGGTCGCAGGCAATCTGAGTCTGGAAGAAAAACTCCAGAAAGAGGCCAGACAAGGCCTGGACAAGAGGTTAACGCGCAAGGAGTCTCTGGATGGCTCACTCTCCGCCGAATTGAAAGCCGAATATGAGGATCGTTTGACCTATGAACTAAGAATCATCAGTGAAATGGGCTTTGCAGGTTATTTTTTGATCGTGGCTGATTTCATAGCCTATGCAAGGAAATCAGGTATCCCTGTGGGGCCGGGCAGGGGATCAGCTGCCGGCTCCCTTACCGCCTATGCGCTGAAGATTACCGATATTGATCCAATCGAATATGGCCTCCTCTTTGAGCGCTTTCTAAACCCGGGCCGAATCAGTATGCCTGATATTGATATAGATTTCTGCATTAAAAGCCGGGATAAGGTTATTGATTATGTCAGTGAGAAATATGGGAGAGAAAACGTCTCACAGATCATAACCTTTGGAACCATGAAGGCTCGGGCTGTTATTAGAGATGTGGGCCGGTCTCTTAATATATCTTATGCAGAGGCCGACAGGATCGCTAAACTTATTCCCGAAGGCCTGAATATCACCCTCGATGAGGCAATAGAGGCAGAGCCTCAGCTCAAGGCCATGGAAGAGGGAACAGATGAGGAGAGAAAACTCCTACGCATTAGCAGATCCCTGGAAGGTCTAACCAGACACGCCTCTACCCATGCCTCCGGTATAGTTATATCTGACAGGCCTTTGGTCGAATACCTCCCTCTCTTTAAAGGGCCAAATGGTGAGGTGATGACCCAGTTTACCATGGATCAGGTCGCACAGCTCGGGTTGATTAAGTTTGACTTCCTGGGGCTCAAGACCTTGACCGTTATCCAGGACACCGTAGATCTCATAAGAGATACAACTGGCCACCCTGTTAATCTTGATGAAATAGACATGGAAGACGATAAGACCTTTCAGCTAATCAGTGAGGGTAGGACCACCGGGGTATTTCAACTGGAGAGTACCGGCATGAAAGAGCTCCTAAGGAACCTCAAGCCTGGTGTCTTTGGGGATATCGTTGCATCAGTCGCCCTGTATCGGCCAGGTCCTTTGGGTAGCAATATGGTTGTTGATTTTATTAAAAGGAAGCATGGTGAAATCAAAATAACCTTCCCATTGCCAGAATTGGAAGAGATTCTCACAGAGACCTATGGAGTCATTGTGTATCAGGAGCAGGTGATGCGAATCGCCCAGGTACTGGCAAACTATACCCTTGCAGAGGCAGACGGGTTACGAAAGGCCATTAGCAAAAAACGCTCTGAAGAGCTAGCACAGCAAAAGGAACGGTTTCTGGAAGGAACAACCCGAAACAGATTAAACAGAAATAAGGCAGGGAATGTTTTTGACTTGATAGAAAAATTTGGGGGGTATGGTTTTAATAAATCCCATTCGGTTGCCTATGCTATGATAGCTTACTTGACTGCCTATCTCAAGGCCCACTATCCGGTGCAGTTCATGGCTGCCCTGCTTACAGAAGATATGGGAAGCCAAGACAAAACCATTAAGAACATTGCCGAGTGCAGGGAAATGGGCATACCCATACTTCCCCCCGATATCAATGAGAGTCAGGTGGATTTTGCTGTTGTTGGAGAAAGTATTCGTTTTGGCCTGGCAGCAGTGAAAAATGTTGGATTTAAAGCCGTGGAAGCAATGGTTCATGAGAGAGAAAACAAAGGGCCATTTACCTCACTTACGGATTTTTGTAGAAGGGTAGACAAATCAAAAGTAAACAAAAGGGTATTGGAAAGCCTGATCCAGTGTGGTGCCTTTGATTTTACCGGTGTGTTCAGATCAAAGCTCTTTGAATCCTTAAACGCTGCCCTGGCTTTTGGAGGGATTAGTGAAGACCCAAATCAGCTGAATATGTTTGACCTCTTTCCATCCAAGGAAGAGGAAGAGAAAACCCTTGAACTCACGGATATTGATGAATGGGCCGATGACGAAAAACTACGAAAGGAAAAGGAATCCCTCGGATTTTACATCACCGGGCATCCTCTGGACGGATTTGCTGATGCCATAAGCCAGTTTGCAACCACAACAACCCAGGATCTTGTTAACATCAAAGATAAAGCGGTTGTCAGATTGGCCGGCCTCGTTAGCAGCATGCGGATAAAGAGGACCAGAAAAGGTGATAAGATGGCGACCATTCGCCTTGAGGATAAACAAGGCTTCACCGACGTCGTAGCGTTTCCAGATGTTTTCGCCCGATGTGCCCATGTCCTGAATGATGACAAGCCCCTTTTGGTCACGGGAGAGGCCGAGGTAGGAGATAACATGGTAAAAATCAGGGCACAGGATATAGTTGCCTTGGAAACAGTAAAACAAAAATCGATCAGGTCTATCTCGATTCCTATTTCACAGGATGGTCTTACCCACTCGAGCCTCATTAAGCTCAGGGATCTTCTCTTCAGGTATCCAGGAGATTGCAGACTGGTTTTTAAGATCAACCTTGACGGGAATAATGAGTCAATGGTAGCAGCCCACAATCGATACAGCATCATGCCTGAGGAGAACCTGATTCAGGAGATTGAGTCTCTGGTAGGAGATAAGGTGATATGTGAGGTATAGGCGATTTGTTACTCGTTACTCGTTGCTGGTTATTAAGGCAGGCAAACGAGAAGCCAGTGACAAGAAACCAGTGACGAGAAATGAGAATCAGAATTACCAACCGATATTTGATAGGCTTTCTCTCCTACCTGGCGATATTCTTTCTGAGGCTCGTTCTCCTGACCTGCAGGGTTCGGTATATCAATAAAAACTACATAGATGAGTTTGTATTGGGAGACAAAAAGGTGGTTATAACCACCTGGCATAGATGCGCTATTTATTTCCTCTTCAAGTATGGCTCCATTCACCCTATGGTCCTCTTCTCTTCCAGCAGGGATGGTGACCTCCTGGCTAATTTTGCCAAAAAGGTAGGCATTGTCCCAGCCAGGGGTTCATCAACCAGGGGAGGAAAGGAAGGGTCCGAACAACTGGTCAGATTCTTGAATACTGGTGGCAGGGTTGTGGGCACTGTTGCAGATGGTCCACAGGGTCCGGCATTTCGGGCTAAACCAGGGTTGGTCAGAATTGCTCAAAGATCAGGTGTCCATATTATGCCATGTACTTGGTCTGCTACCAAGGTATGGATGTTTGCAGAGGCATGGGACAAGATGATAATCCCAAAACCATTCTCACGGATAGTTATCTATGTATCGAAACCATACCTCATTCCCAAACACGCGCAGGGTGATGAGTTTGATATGTACGTAAAGGAAATGGAGAGAACCCTGATACTAATGACCCGAGATGTTGACGCAATGGTTAAACATCGAGATCCCAATATGGAACTAATCCTGAGAGAAGATGATCTTTGATGTCAGCAGTTGCTCGTCTCTCATCTTTCATTAATTGATTATTGCTTTAGCTCCGTAGATATGCTGAAAGCTTTGTATAAGCCCAATTTTCACCAAGAGGGCGGGGCTTCTCGTCAGTTCCGAGGCTCCCGGCTTGGTCTTTTCAGCTACTTACTAGCGGGGGATCCTTGCCCCCTCCGCATTGTCCTCCGCTCCTTTGGAGCAGGAGACCTGCGGCTTCCCCCACTGATAAGTAGCGAAAAGACAGCACCCTCCCACCAGTCACTTCCGAAAAACCCCGCCCTCTTTGGGATAAGGATTGGTAAAAAGGAGCTAAAGCAATAATCAATCACATTTTGAGACGAGTTAACCAGCAACGAGGAACGAGAAAATGGAACAGAAAATACAGAGCCTGGCAAGTCTCGGCACAAAGAATTTCATGGTCTATCTGGATGAGGTGAGCCTGCGAAATGGGAGGATAAGCAAGAGGATTCGCATTGACCATCCGCAAGCCGCGGCAATTGTCCCTTTCGTTTCAGATAACGAGATCATTATGGTCAGGCAGTACAGGTATGCATTAGGAAGGGAAACGCTGGAGATCCCTGCGGGCAAGATTGATAGAGGTGAAAGCCCTGAGGAATGTATCAAAAGAGAGCTTGTTGAGGAGACAGGGTTTGAGGCGCAGTCTATCGAATGGCTCTATACCTATGCCCCTGCTATTGGATACTCTAATGAGCTTATTTATCTCTATGTAGGCAGGGATCTAAAGAAGCTGGAAAAAGAAATTGACGAAAATGAGATATCATCTATTGAGATCTTTACCCTGAAAGAGGTGTTAGGAATGATTAGGGATCATAAGATTCTCGATAGTAAATCAATTATATCCCTCGCCTTTATTAGCTCGTTAGTTTAGGGATTTTGTAACTCAGGTATCCGTCTTCTCTTTCAACTACGAAACACGCTAAAAGCGCGAAAGCGATTGGTTTACGAACCGTTCGTGTTCGAT
>JADFWK010000247.1 GCA_015223015.1 Pseudomonadota bacterium | reverse complement strand
ACCCAGTAAGGGGCCATGTCACAGGGCATAACCAAAAAAAAGACACCCATACCCTGGACTTTGACGTTACCCTGTCCTTGGGACTCAAACAGGTGACATCGCTTGTCTTCCACTTCGCCAAGGGTTTTTTGGGAAGAAATGTTTTAATGACCGCTCAAAGGGATTTGTGTTTGGGAGACAGCCTATTGACATAAGATATACTATTTCAAGGTGTTTCAGTTTAATAAGGTTCCATTGAATTGAAGCTCTTTTCGGGAGGTTTGTGCACGGCGCATAGGTTGAATAAAATGGTGGGTACCGTTTCTCAGATTGACATTGATAAATCAGTACGATGGTATGCGGAGTTTCTTGATAATATTCCTCTCGGCATTTACCGTACCACTCTTGAAGGCAAGCTTGTTTTTTGCAACAAGGCCTTTGCACAATTATTTGGCTTCGCTGGGGTTGGGGAATTAATTGGTTACCCAGTTGCGCAGCTTTATCGGAACCAGAAAGACAGGGGTATCTTCGTTGAGACCATTATTCGGGGAGGTCGCGTAGAGGACTTTCCCCTTTCACTCGTGAAACGGGACAGAACACCCCTATGGTGTGCTGTCACTGCTGAGGTGGTCTTTGATGAGGATGGCATGGCAGTGTTCTTGGATGGGGTGATCAGGGATATCACGGAAGCAATCAAAGAAAAAGAGGCACTTGGCCATTTCGATGCGACGGGAACCAGCAGTAAAGATTTTGTCCTCCTCCTGAATCTTCAGGGAGATTTGCTGGATATCGATCAGGCCTGTGCAGACCTCCTAGGGTTTCGCAAGGAAGAATTGATGGGGAGACCGTTATTTGAGCTTATTGTACCCCAGGGGAGATACCTCTTTCCCCTTTTTCTCTCTGATGTTTTGCAATCCGGTCAGGAGGAAGGAATCCTGACACTACTCGACAAAAATGGTATGAGACATTTTCTCGGATTCCATGCCTTCCTCGTAAAAGACAGAGACAAGGCGCATAAGATAAAGCTTATTGCCCATGATGCAATAGCACGAATGAAATACCAGAAGCACCGATTGAGCAAGGAGAAATTCCTTGGAGTTATGGAGATGGCTGGTGGGGTTGCCCATAAACTGAATCAACCCCTTACGATAATTAGTAATCTACTAAATGAGATCTTACCTGATTTGAGCCCTCATGACCAAAATTACGAGAACATTGTCAAGATAGATAATCAAATTAAGAAATTGAATGAGATCGCAAGAAAAATAGGCGCCATAAAGAAATATGAGGCCATGGAGTATGTTGCCGGGGTAAAGATCGTAGACATTGATAAGGCATCCCGAGTGAGAAAGGGTGAGGAGATTCCATGATAAGAAAGGTGATGATTGTAGATGATGATCAGGAGATGTTGGTCTCCTTGAAGGAGGGGCTTGAGAGGTACAGTGAGATCTTTCGTGTGGTGATGGCAGAAGATGGTCTGATTGCTGTAGACAAGCTCAAAAAAAATGCTATTTCCCTCGTAGTCAGTGATCTGAAAATGCCGAGAATGGATGGTTTTACCCTTCTTGCCCACATCATGGAACACTATCCAGACATACCGGTAATCATCATTACTGGCTACAGCACACCCGAAATGGAGAGGCTGGCCCGAGAGGGAGGGGCAGTAGGCTATGTTGGGAAGCCTTTCATGATTCAAGATCTTGCCCGGAAAATAATGACCACACTCAGAAAGGAATCTGAGGGTGGAACATTACACGGTGTTTCTTCTGCTATTTTCTTGCAGTTGATAGAAATGGAGCAGAAAACGTGTACCATCCGGTTGGTTGACAAATTATCGGGCAAACGGGGGGTACTTTTTTTCAGTGAGGGTGAGCTGCTTGACGCGAGGGCCAGTGGTCTCCAAGGTGAGGCTGGTGCATACGAAATCTTTTCGTGGGATGAGGTCAGTCTTTCCATTCAGAATGCTTGCCGTCAGAAGGAAAAGAAGATCCAGGCGGAGCTTCAGGCGATACTCCTTGATGCAGCACGGTTGAAGGATGAGGCTGACCGTGAGGAAGTGCCGGAACCGGTGACGAAAAATAGTGAAAAGACGGTAAAGGTGTCCGAAGGAGAGGAATCGCAGAAATCAAACGTAATAGCTAATATCAGGGCCAGACTGGAAAAGGAGATTGGCGAAAGACGCGGACTTGAAGCCATATACCATGACAATTCGTGGGATGGTTTCATAGCGCAGGCTACACGTGTAGGGAGATTTTTCAACGCAGGAAAACTAAAGCTAGGCTATATCGATAGGGGTGAATCGAATGATTTTATCCTGGTCCCGGATAAACAAACAACGGTAATTTCAGTTAACCCTAAATGCCCCAGAGACAGAATAATAAAGGTTATCAGTGGTCATATGGGTTCTTCACAATAAGAAAGTCCCTAGCACAAGGAAGACATGAGAGAGCTATTTAATGATATTCTGAGCTTGGATGATGTTGACGGAATCATGCTCTTTTCTTTTGAGGGCGAACTCATCTTCAAAGAGTTTTTAACTCCCCTCGCCGAGGAACCTGAAAGGCGAGACTGGTGGCGTGTTTTTATTTACTCCCTCAGTGGGGCCAGGGAGGTGGATCTGATTTTTGAAAAACGCAGGCTGTATATCAGAAAAACGGATCTCGGCTATCTTATGATACTGATGGGAGTTTTTGCCCCTATTGCCATGATGAGACTCAATTGTGATTTGCTGGTACCCTCGTTAAAGCAAATAAAAACCACTAAAGGATTGAAGCGTCTTTTCCGAATGAAAACATAGAGGCTAGTGGGAAGTGGATTTCAATATTTTAATTGAGTCTGAGGGGATACAGTTCGCTTACCCACCGAAAGGGAATCGATCTTAGCAGGACATGTGCTTGACAGAGCATTGCTAAGCAGAATTTGGGATAGGAGTTGGACTAGGTTCTGACTCAGGGGAGTGCAGGATGACGCGCATTGCGGAAGATGAGAAAATAGATTTGCAGTCCAAATTTAATGAGGCAGAGGTTTACCGTTCCATGGGATTGCTCGTGGAATCTCTCAACGCTTATGAAAAGATCCTATCAGACATCCCTAAATTGGATTCTCGTAATCGTGAAAAGGTTGAGCAGACGATGGGCCAAGTAAAAAAGGAAATCGTCGATGAGGAACAGGCTGACGTGAAAAATGTTTCCACTGAGGACATCTCAATTCTCAAAAAGGCCGTGTCCAACAATGAAAATGTTCAGGCTGTTCTCGCGAGTGCCTCTGCATGGAAAGAACTGGGCCTCTACGGGGAGGCTGTTGCCGAATATGAGAAACTGTTTCAGCTGGATTGCCACTCAGGAAAAATCGTTTCGGAAATGGTCGCGTGTCTGTCCGTAACCCACTCGCTTTCTAAAGTTGTCGAGCACGTGGAAAAGATAGTGAATAAGCAGAAGCTGGGGAAAAAGGAGAAGGTGCAGATCAAATTCAGGCTCGGCATGGAAATGGAGAAGAGAGGCGAAAAAGAATTAGCTCTCGATTTGTACCGATCCGCCAAACAAATTGATCCGGACGATAAGGAAGTCAAAAAGAAACTGGATTCGATCATAGCCAGCCTCTCTTCCGGTTCAAAATATGACTACCTCCTCAATCAAAAGATGGTGACCCCAGAAAAACTCCACAAGGCCCTCGGCCTATCAAAGAAGATGAACAAGAGCGTAGAATTTATCTTGATCGAGTATTTCAGGGTTGAGAAAGAAGACCTGGGAAAATCCCTTTCATTATTCTATGGCTGTCCCTTTAGAACCTATGACCCGGCATTGCCCACACCAGTTGAGCTCATAAGAAGTCTAAAAAAGCCGTTTCTCTTACATGAGGTCTGGGTTCCTCTGAGCTGGGGTAAGGAGGGGATTGAGATACTGATTGATGACCCTAGGGATCTGACCAAAACTGATCACATCAGAGCTTTGGTGAAGACAAAAAAGATCAATTTCTCCGTCGCGATAAGAGAGGATATAGAGCCATACATCAAACGTTTCTTTGATGACCAAAAAATTCATACGGGTGCCCTTGGGCAGAATGCTATAGAGGGTTTTGACTTGATCCCTGATATATCCTTTGAAGAAGAGGAAGAAGGAGCAGAGTTTGAAGAGACCCTGTTTGATGAGACCTCAAGCCAGGTGGTAAACCTGGTTGACCAGATTGTAATAGCTGCATACCGAAAAAATGCCTCTGATATTCACTTTGAGCCTTGTCAAGATTCGAGGGTTACCACGGTACG
This sequence comes from Pseudomonadota bacterium, assembly GCA_015223015.1. Classification (GTDB taxonomy): domain Bacteria; phylum Desulfobacterota; class DSM-4660; order Desulfatiglandales; family B25-G16; genus JADFWK01. The sequence continues at coordinate 3,152 of JADFWK010000247.1, read as the reverse complement.
CTTCCGCATAGACGGCGTATGCCAGGACTATACAAAGGTTCCCAACTCCATGATTAGGGCCATAATCATAAGGATCAAGATTATGGCGGGAGTCGATATCGCTGAAAAGCGTCTTCCTCATGACGGAAAAATCAAGTTCAAACGCAGGGGCATACCTCCCTTCGAACTTCGACTAGCTACCCTCCCCACCGCAGGAGGTTATGAGGATGCCGTGCTGAGGATACTGTCCGGAGCAAGCACTATGCACCTAGATGAGATGGGGTTGACTGAGAGAGATCTTAACCTTATGAAGAAGGTTGTTGGCCAACCCTACGGTCTCGTGCTGGCGGTGGGTCCTACCGGTTCAGGTAAGACGACTACCCTTCATGCCGCGCTAGGTTTTATCAACAAACCTGGTATCAAAATTTGGACAGCAGAAGATCCGGTGGAGATCACCCAGCCCGGTCTGCGACAGGTGGAGGTGAAACCTAAGATCGGGCTTGATTTCGCGATGATTATGCGCGCCTTTTTGCGGGCAGACCCGGATGTTATCATGATTGGTGAGATGCGCGATGAAGAGACTGCGGCCACTGCCATTGAGGCATCTCTTACCGGCCATCTAGTTTTTTCTACGCTCCATACCAACAGTGCACCTGAAACCGTGACACGGCTCCTGGATATGGGGCTCAATCCCCTTAATTTTTCCGAAGCCCTTCTGGGTGTGCTGGCCCAGAGGCTGGTCAGAAGATTGTGTGAAAAGTGTCGCCAGGAGTATCATCCCTCAGAAGATGAATTTCAGGAGATCGTGTCAGATTACGGCACTGATCATTTTGAGACCACTGGAATTGAATTCACCCCCGACCTAACCCTCTACCGTCCCCAAGGGTGCGAGGAATGTTCTGGAACAGGTTACAAGGGGCGGCTTGGAATCTATGAAATGCTTTACGGCAGCAATGTGATAAAAAGGATGATCAAAAAGCAGGCCGGCACAGATGCTATTTTCGAGCAAGCAGCCAAGGAGGGAATGACAAGCGTGAAGCAGGACGCTATTATGAAGGTCTTTCAGGGGGAAACCGATATCAGTGAAGTGCGAAGGGTCTGCATAAAGTAGGCCAGCTGGATGTATACCTGGATCGATCGGGGAGTCACACGCCAAACGGTGGGTGGACCGGGAGTTTTTATGAGGTTGAAAAGATGATGAAAAGAGCTCTGGTAGTGGATAACGATTTCTTTTTCATGGAGTTCCTCACGGAACTGCTTGAGGCGAGGGAATATGAGGTAATAAAAGCCTATGATGGCAAGGAGGGCATATCCAAACTGGAGCAGGAAGAATTTGATCTGATCTTTGTAGACATGATTATGCCCAAAATAGATGGAAAGCAGTTAATCAGATTCACCCGGTCCAGATTTCCCAACGCACATTTCCCCATTGTTGCCTTGACGATTATTGAACAAATGGACACACTGAGCGAAATAGATGCTGATTATTTTATAGCCAAGGGACCTGCTGAAAAAATGGCCAAGAGTATCGAGATGCTCATGGACGGGATTGAAAAAAACCCAATCCCTGCTCCATCGGATGAAACGGTGTTCCAACCAGATAACATGATCCCGAGGCACATAACAAGTGAGTTAATTCAAAGTGTTAATTTCCAACAGGCAATCACCGAAAGCATTGGGATGGGAATTATTGTTGTTGACCGGGATGCCAGGATCATCATCACCAATTCTCTTGCCCTCGACATCATCAATAGATCTTATGAAGAGGTATTGAACCGTGAGATAATATCTGTATTTCCAAGCGAGGAAAGGGCAAAAGTAATCGGTTCACTGAAAAGGGTGCTGCTCAAAACAGAACTAAGAAAGACGAGCCTTTTTGTTATTATCAACTCTCAGAAGATCCGTCTAATCGTCTCGGTTTTAAGGCTCAATGGTGACATAGTTGGGTGGGTAGTAGCACTATGTGTGGAGCCGGATGCACCATTACATAGCAAGAGTAATAACCAAATGAATAGTGTATGAAACATATCCTCAAAACTAGTCCTTTGCTCACGACCTATCCGTTTTTCCATTCAATCGCTTCACCAGTCCACCTCGCCTCAGATAATTGCGATAGTCCTTTTCGTGATGTTTGAGTATGAACTTGAGATAGCTGATATGGTTTTCAACGGCCTCAGTATAAAGGTCTCTGTCCAGGTTCCAGCGCGCCTTGAAATGATGGCGCATATACTCAGTCACCCCGCTCAGATCCTTGGTAATCCTTTGCCGGATCATTGCATAGAAGTCTCTGGTTTTCTTTAGTAAGTCCAGTTCGTTATCGTACCCCATGACACCGCCATCTCTGAATTCGTAAAACAGAAACAGAAGTTTTTCAAGGTAGGTTCGGTCGGCCATCTGGCCAAGGAGGTCAGCAGTACCCAGGAGTTTGGCAAGCAGCTCAATTTCTCGGGAGGGAAAGTGGATTTCGGTGATGTCTGCACTCAGATCAGTGCAGGTGAGGATAACAGAGTTGTGGTTGAAGATGTCAGGTGATAAACCGTGATCGGACAGATATCGGTCCATGAAGGCGATGCTGCGCCTGATATCAGTAAGAACGTCGTGGGTGTTTGAACTTCCCTCGTCATCAAGGCTCCGGATATATCCGGTATCGTGCATCAGTGCGCACAGCAACCCCAGCATTACCTGGTCTCTGGTAAGGTTCTCTCCTTTGAGTATAGCGCCATGAATAAGCCGTGCCATGGCCAGGAAGGTGTCGGTGGTATGCTTCAGGTCGTGGTACTGTGTTTGACAGCGGCTGTACCCGGGATACTCACCGCCAAAAAGTTGCACAATATCGGTGAAAACGCGGTTGAGCATCTCAAAGTCAAAGTCAGTGTAAAGCGTGGAAACAATATTTTCGACCTCATTCAGGACGGCATGAGGATCTTCCATATCCACAAGACGTGAAAGTTGTACTAGTTCCATTGGTGTCCCACCATCAGTTAGAGACTTATTGATCCAAGGAGGCTGGTTGCAGAGGGCCTTTTGGCTAAAAGCTTCCCGTATATAGCAAAAAAAACGTATTCAGACAAGGTTTCGTTCAGGGTAACATCAAAGTCCAGGGTATGGGTGTCTTTTTTTTGGTTATGCCCTATAACATGGCCCCTTACTGGGTCGATTCAAAATGGTTTATT
>JADFWK010000246.1 GCA_015223015.1 Pseudomonadota bacterium | reverse complement strand
GATGCGGGTAATCTGATATGCCACCTAACCCTATGAAAATATTTATACAACTGACTACTAACAACGGACCACTGACATTACGAGCTTTTATACTATCCCTAAATTCCCATTTCCCATGGCCGACTTCGCCATCTGCCATCTGCCATAGCCTATGGCGGAGGCCGAAGTAGCCTTGGCTACGACGTCTGAAACGGGGGAGGGTTAAGGTAGAGGTGAAAAAGATATGAAATTCTTCAGGATTGTTGATGCATCCCCCCCTCCCCCCAACCCCCTCCCTCCAAGGGAGGGGGAGTTGAGTGAGAAGCCATCGTTACCGATTTCTTTGGTTTATGAATAAGTTATTAATCAGTCAACAAGCAAGAAAAAAAGGATATATACGCTGAAATTGATTCATATTCAAGAAATAATTCCATTACCTAACCCGGATAAACCGGAAGGAAAAAAGATTTGATGCTGGTTCCTGGATTCTTGATACTGGATAAACCTTGAATCCAGTATCCAGCATCCAGTATCCAGTATCAGAGCCGATATCGTCATGACCAGTTTTCCACCGACAGGATTACGTTGAATAGGCTGATTTGCCGTTTTACTGATTCTATAGGCCATATAGCTTGACAGATAAAGGTTGGAAGAGATAAAGAGCTTTTTGTGATTAGAAGTTGAGCTTATCTCTGAAGACTCCCTATGGCAAAGACGGGGGAATTGGCAGTCATGGTCGAGAAAAAAAATAGAGAAGATTCAAACAAATATGTCGTGGGTATTGATGCGGGATCGGTGAGCCTTAACAGTGTTGTCATCAACCAGGCCAATGAAATCATCTATGAGTCTGCTTACAAGCGTCATCTGGGAAAAGTGGAAGAAGAAGTTCTGAGGCTTATCCATGAATTGTATGAGAAACTGGGGAGCGAAAAGCTAAAGGCCTTTGCTTTCACAGGGAATCATGGTCAGGAGATAAGCCGGAAAATGGGCGGCTTCTATGAATTTGAAACCATTAGCCAGGTGCTGGGAGCGCTGCACATAGAACGGAGCGTAAGAACGATCATCAGCATGGGAGGCCAGGACACGGCCCTTTTTCAGATCAACCATGGCAACAACGGCTGGGAACTTGATTACTTTAATGCAAACGGTCCATGTGCATCCGGTACAGGGTCTTTTATAGATCAACAGGCACAACGTTTAGCAACATCCATCTATGACAAGAAGGTAGAAATATCTCAAGATCAGATCGATAAAATACTGGCCGACTTCATCGAACTCGGTCTTGTGAGCCAGGTTCCTGCCAACGTAGCGTGCCGGTGCACGGTCTTTACCAAGTCAGATATGATCCACTTGCAGAATAAGGGGGAGAAGCTCGAAGATATCATTTTTGGACTGCATGTGGGAAATGCCAGAAATTACATGAGTACCATTGTGTCGAATCGTGTACTTGAAGAGCCCATTCTTTTCGTTGGCGGACTCTCAATGAATGAGCTCCAGGTGCGCGCCTTTCAAAGCTATTTCCCCGGCTTGATCGTTCCCGAGCATAGCACGACGATAGGTGCTCTGGGGGTTGCTTTACAGGCCCTTGAATTGGGGATAGAAAATCATTTGAATTTTGAAGGATCGATTGTCGGTGCAAGAGAGGAATCTGTTGGTCTGCCCTTGGCATCCAAGCTGGAGTTGAAGCAGACGGATTTTCCAGAGGACAACGAGGTTAGTAAAAGGTCGGTCAAGAAAAAACTCCCAGTCTATTTAGGTATCGATATTGGCTCTACAACTACTAAATATGCCCTAATTAATGAAGATTGCGAGATCATCCATAAGAGATATATCCACACCCAAGGAAAGCCGGTTGAGGTGACGCAGAAGCTATTAACAACAATTCGAGATGAAATGGGAGAAGAGATCGAAATTATTGGAATAGCCACGACCGGATCAGGTCGGAATGTGGTTGGGGATTTCCTGAATACGGACCTGATCATTGACGAGATCACGGCCCACGCCAGGGGTGCTGTGGAGATAGATGCCACAATTGATACGATCTTTGAGATCGGTGGTCAGGATTCAAAGTACATTTCTATCGCCAACACTTATCCCCTTGATTTTGACATGAACAAGGTATGTGCTGCTGGTACGGGGAGTTTTCTCCATGAACTTGCTAATAAGTATGGCATCAATATCGTGGGTGAATTTCAGGAGATCGCACTCTCTTCCGATCATCCAATAAAGTTGGCAGAGCGATGCACTGTTTTCATGGAATCAGACCTGGTTTCTTATCATCAAAAAGGGGTTTCAAAGAATGATCTCATAGCAGGACTTTGCTATGCCATTGTCTACAACTATCTTAATCGAGTTGTGGGTAAGAGAAGAGTGGGCCAAAGGGTCATGTTTCTTGGGGGGCCTTCTTTAAACAAAGGTGTAGTGGCGGCCTTCGAAAATGTCCTCGGTCGTGGTCTTGTCGTTCCCAAGCACAGGGAAGTGCTTGGTGCCTTTGGGGCTGCAATTAGCCTGAAAGAAAAGATGGTTCGTGAAAACAAGAAGCGAAGTATATTCCGGGGGTTGGATAGCGCCATCAACGATCGAATGGCTTATAAGGAAAAGACCTGCCGTGCAGACCCCAACTGCCACAACCAATGCAAGCTCAAAATATACGATTTTGATGGCCGGAAGAGTATCTGGGGAGGAGAATGCGGTCGGTATGAACTGATCGGAAGAAGGGGCCCAAAGAAAGAGAACTACTTCCATTTGAGAGAGAAAATATGGCAGGACCATATGTCGGGTGTCTATGAAGAGTTGAGCGGAGAACGCGTCATGGAGGTGAATGGACGGCCAACCGTTGGGATGCAAAGGGCGCTTTACTTCCACCAGACCGGGGTTTTATGGGCACATTTTTTTGATCGACTCGGTTTCAGACTTGTCCTCACTCCGCCTACCAACAGCCATATCTCAAGCGCTGGGATCGAAGCGATGAACGCAGAGACCTGTTATCCTGTCAAGGTATCCCATGGTCATGTTAAGGAACTTATTGGAAAGACAAGCTACCTGTTTCTGCCCTCCATTGTCAATACGCGCACCCCAGAGGACTCTGAGAAGGGGTTTTATTGCCCCCTTGTACAGGCTAACCAGTATATGGTTCGTAGCGCCCTTGACCTTGATAGGGACTCCATTTTGAGCCCCGTTATCCATCTCAAATACGACACTCCCAGCCTATCCATAGAACTGGGGGAACAGCTTTCAAAAAGGCTCGGAAAAAGCAGATTAGAAATTAGAAAGGCCCTTGAATATGCTTTGGAGAGGCAGAATGAATTCATCAGGGCAATGCATGAAAAGGGCAAGGAAATCATGGCCACCCACAGCCATGAAAGCCCTTTGGTCGTGGTCACAGGACGTCCTTACAACCTGTACGATGAAAGGCTGAATTTGAGGATAGGACAAAATTTGGCCAAGATTGGCGTGAGCGCCCTGCCCATGGACTTCATTGATGTCACCACTGTAGACCTTTCTGACTTTCCTTCCATGTACTGGGGATTGGGGGCCCAGATTCTGAGGGCCGCCAAATTCATAGAGGGCCATGCCAATTATTTTGGTCTCCATATTACAAATTTCAGCTGTGGTGCAGATTCTTTTATTGAGCATTTTTATAAGTACATTATGGGAGATAAACCCTACCTCATTCTGGAACTCGATGAGCACAGCGCCGTGGCGGGTGTAATGACGAGATTGGAGGCCTACAAAAATGTCATTGAAAATACCATGCAGAAACTGAATACTGAGTTGTACGTAGGACTAAAGGCAGCCAATTGAGGTAAACATGGAAGCACAAAAGAGTGCGACTTTTCAATCCCTTTCTGAAAATGTTGGACAATTTAGCCTCCGGGATAAGACCTTGCTAATACCCGAGATGAACCGAATAAGCGCTCATCTCCTTGTCGGCGTTTTTAGGAGCTTTGGCATTAATGCTCTGGTCATGGAAACCTATAAAGGCCTTGATCTTGGTAAAGAGTTTACTTCAGGCAAGGAGTGCTTCCCGTGCCAGGTGACCACCGGTGACATCCTGCTTTTTCTGGAAAAGGAAAAGGAAAGGCTGGGCAACGATTTTGTCCCTGAAGATTACATATTTTTTATGCCCGAGTCGGATGGTCCATGCCGTTTCGGAATGTATAATAAATACCAGAGAATCGTCTTAGATTCCTTCCCTGAATTAAGAGGAGTGAAAATCGGTTCGCTCACTTCAGAGGATTCCTATGCTCTCAAAGGTATGATTGAGAAGGAACGGACCAGGGATTTCCGTAAAGCGGCCTATTTTTCTATTGTGATAGCTGACATTCTCGACAGGCTTCTCTGGAGGATAAGGCCCTATGAAAAAGAACAGGGTGCGACAGATGGTTTCATAGAGCGATCCATGATGACAATGGCCGATCACTTTGAATCTTATGGTGCCAAGAAAGACTTTGATACGATTCTTGATAAACTGGAAGCGGTTATTGAAGAGGGAAAAGCCCTTATTGACCCTGACATTCCTCCCAAACCCCTGATCGGTATTGTGGGTGAGATTTACCTGAGAACCCATGTAAATTCCAATCAGGATTTGATCAGGATGCTGGAGCGATACGGGGCTGAGGTCGTGAACGCCACTATTGCTGAATGGGTAAATTACACGACCTATGATAAGGTGAGGGAGGCCAAGGTAGGGCTCCGGTTGAATCTTAAGCAATTTCGTTTCGACAAGGCGAAATCTTACCTTAAACAGGTTCTCAGCTATGGGGGGGATCTCCTGTACCAGCATATCAGACTTGATCAGGCCTACAAACGGGTGAAACCTTTACTTGACCTGGCTGGGGATCATCGGATAGCGCACCTGGAAAAAACCCTTATAAAGAATGATCTCTATTCTTTCGAGTTAGGAACGGAGGCGTGTCTGAGCATTGCCGGGATCATGGAACATGTGCACGATGGGTATAACGGCATAGCAAACGTATATCCTTTTACCTGCATGCCGAGCACTATTACCTCATCTATTGTGAGACCTATCATGAACCGTGAAAGGATTCCCTATCTGGACGCCCCTTATGATGGCAGCTATCAGCCCGGCAGGGAGGCTGGCATCAGGACTTTTATGTACCAGGCGTATCAGCACTTTAAGAGACGTGGGAGGAAAAAACATGGGTAGGCGTTCACAGGTTCAAGGTTCACGGTTAACAAAAGGGTTTATTCTTTCGATGTCGTGACTGTGGTCTCGTATACTTTTATGCCTGAGCCCAAAAATCAAACACCCACCGAATAAGATTGAGCCCCACAAGAAAAAATCCTTCGGCACGGGAGACACGAAAGCCTGTGCGCATGAACACAACCACAAGAAACACCATACCTACAAGTATATAGAGGCTGCCTAGGCCGGCCGCATCAATGGTTAGGGGACGCAGTATCCCTGCTAAGCCGAGCACCCCTAAAAGGTTGTAAAGATCACTGCCAATTAGGTTTCCTGCAGTTATACTGTATCGCCCCTTGAGTGCTGCTGCCAGTGATACGGCAAATTCCGGTGCAGAGGTCCCTGCAGCAACTATGGTTACCCCAATGACCCACTCAGAAATGCCAAATGACCGGGCCAGAGAAACTGCTGACCAGACAAGGAGGTGTCCTCCGGCGGCTACTGTGATGACGCCTAAAAGAAAGAGGGGGACATCTTTCCAGGTTGCATCTTCTGCGGGTTCTTTTTCCTCCACAGGGGCTTTTTTCCAGAACAGGTAACCAAGGTATAAAACAAGCCCGAGCAGAAGCAAAGATCCTTCTTGGTGGGTTAAGGTCAAGTCACTGAGAAATAGAACCAAAACACATGTCACACTCAATAGAAAGAGGCCGTCTCTCCAGACAAGGGCCGGAGTAGTCGTAATGCTTCGGATAGCAGCACAGCCACCTAGTATGAACCCGAGATTAAAAATGTTGGAACCTACCACGTTGCTGACTGATATAT
>JADFWK010000245.1 GCA_015223015.1 Pseudomonadota bacterium | reverse complement strand
CTACCCTCGGCAGCAGTTTTTGGTGGGGTAAAGTCTTTACAGGTTATTGCCCAAACGGAAATCCCTTTGAGCGGTCATTAAAACGTTCTTTGCCAACAAATCTTGATGGAATAGTAAAAAGTCATTTTAACGCCTGGATACCCGCGGTATGACGGCTATTGTATCTGCTTGATATTAATTCCTTTATAGTCATTCCCGCGTAGAGCCTGCCCCCGCAAAGGCGTGGGGCGAGAATCCAGATAAATTCAAAAATTCGACTTTTTACGAGAACATCAATCTTGCTGAAGTGGAAGATAAGCGATGTCAACTACTTCCTTTTTTTCCAATTGGGCCGATGCTCCCAAGCTCTTATGTAACCAAACCTACCGGAACCATGTCCCCTTCACCACACGATTAATGAAATCATGGCAATATCTCAAACCCGGCCTCCAGGAAATGTTTATCTACTGTAAGAACCTTATTTATGTGAAGCTCACGCATGAGGATGAAACTGGTGCAGTCCGTAAAAGAAAAGGATTTATCTCTCCATCTAAAAAACCACGCCCTCGCCTTTTCAGCTCTCTCAGCATTGATCCAATCCCATTTCAACCTTGGACTCCCGGCTACTTGCTCCCACCATCTCTCGGCTGCGTCAATACTAATCCTCATCCTGATCAAGGTAAGGGTTTCATCCACAACATAATCAGAGGTTACCAGTGTTCCGCCCTGCTCAAGCCAGGTGTCGCGGGTTCTCGTGCAATCCATATGGAGAGGGTCGCTCTCATCAGCTAGGGCCATCCAACCGCCCGTATCGACAAAGAGGTTCCTCACCGGTCATTTTCCCCATACAGAATGAAATCGTGATCCTGGGCCGTAAAACCATCTGAAGATCTACCAACCGCCGGAGCACCATACAGGGGATCCTCAGCCAGAGGGATCGTTATTTCCTCTTCAGCATCCACAGCCACAATACGAAACGCAGGACTGCTTCTATACAAGACGGTATATTGATCCCCCTGCCGCACTCTTTTTACGATTTCTGACAATGACACACGAAGTTCTTTGACATTGATTATGTGTTTCATGATACCCTCTTAAAAAGTTCATCTTAAGGTTAACCTTTTCCCCTAATCATGTCAAAGATAAATAGACCACGAACTTCAGTCGCTTAACGGGGCGATCCAGATTCTACATAATGGAAGGACAGATTTGGTTTATCTCCGCCTAGATGACCAGAAACAGTAAGTCATAAACAATAAACTTCCCGAGAAAGAATTCCAGGCCTACACTCTTGACAGATTTAGATTCATTGTGAGAAGTGTAGACCCCATTGTCTCTCCTCTCACCATACAAGCTCAACAGGATATTGCTTAAACACAGGGTCTGAAGTTACGATGGGCAATCCTTCAATCTGTCCTTGAGCGATCAACATCCGGTCAAAGGGATCACGATGAGGACCGGGGAGCACACCTGCTGCCAGCGCATGTTCCATGGTAATCGGTAAAACGTCCATGCGCGACTGGCGTAGCAAGGAGGGCAAGTTCTGAGCCACCTCACCAGCATGAGGTAATTTCCCCAAACGATATTTTGTCGCGATCTCCCACCCGGAAGCACTGCTAACCAGGATCGTATTATCCGGAGCCTGAATAACATTATGAGCCATACCAGAAAGCTTGGGATCATCAAATAGCCACCACAAAAGGACATGCGTATCAAGCAAGAACCTCGAACCTTTCTCGTTTACTGGTTCCATGCCTTCAACTCGCTCTCTGGCAGTGGTTCAAAAAAAGCCTTGTCTACCCGTCCATCGGCAATTCCAGGCACCCTGGGTTGTGCCTCCTCCAAAGGCACTAAGCGGGCATAGGGTTTTCCCGCCTTGGCGAGCACGATTTCCTCGCCCTCATGCGCCCGTTTAAGCAACCGCGAGAGCTGTGTCTTGGCCTGATGTACATTTACAATTGCAGGCATATGAATCCTCCGATGTTTTTTATTCCAATGATAAACTAAGTCACTGGACTAAGTCAACATATTTCTCCCCATGAAAATCCATGCACCGAATTATCTATTGACCAGTTGGCCTGAAGGGATTACGCTCTTTACACCTTGTCGGTTTGAGGCGGGGCTTCGCTGGAAAAGGGATTAATCAGGATCCTGCAGCCAAACAGTAGGCAGGTGCATTGCAGTTACTCCAACCAGGGCCAACACTGCCGGAGGTCTTGCAAAAGCCTAAAACGGCACACTTGGCATCGAGCTTAATCCTCGTTACTTTCGGTTTTTCGTAACTTTAGGCATTTTAGCTCACTTTAGGTTATTTTAGGCACTTATTAAATCGCCTCTATCTCCCGTAATTCACTCACAAAGGCAACCAAATCCTCTTCTGCCTCTTCGGAAGATACCTCAAATTCATTCATTATCATATTTCTTATATCAAGTAATCTTTTTTCGCCATCAAGATGTTCCCAGATGAAGGCAGCCACTTCATTCAGATCATATATGGAGCCCATGTCCCCTACGTTATCCTTGATTGGCACCAAGATCGTTTCATCCTGTATCTTGCGATACACAAAATCCTCATTCTTTCTGTACTTTTCCGTCAACTCTTTCATATCACCCGTTTCGCTTGAGGGCATATGTGCAGCATTCTTGCAGGTTATGATAAACAGACTCTTCACTTCGCTCAGAGTGACAAGGTGGGGTCGCTCAGAGTGACTGGCTGGGATGGTTTAGGATGACAGGATGGGACGGTTTAGGGTGATAAGCCGGGGTCGCTCAGAGTGACTGGCTGGGATGGTTTAGGATGACAGGATGGGATGGTTTAGGGTGATAAGCCG
>JADFWK010000006.1 GCA_015223015.1 Pseudomonadota bacterium | reverse complement strand
TTTCCTGATGAAAAGCGGATTGTGGATCCAGTCCAACAGATGAAGGTAAAAATAACAGAATTGAAAAGTTCAGCCTTTTCCCTTCCCGGGATGAGGGGAGACCAAAGGGTTATTGACCTGCTGCGGGATATTTCCCTCAAGATTCCCAGATCTTTGGATGTAACCGTGAGCACCATGGTGGTTGATCCAGAGACAGTAAAGATCAAGGGGGAGACTGATACGTTTAACACCGTGGATATTGTTAAGCGAAGGCTGGAGCCATCAGAGTACTTTGGCGAAGTCACCATTAGTTCTGCCAATCTTGATCGATCTGGCAAACGGGTGCAGTTTGAAATAAAGTTGCAGCGGAAAAAATAACATAGTTTGTTGTGTTCATTGAGTTTGTTGGGTTTTTTGTGTCAAAAATGAAAATTAAGAGGTTTGAAGATCTACACTGTTGGCAGGAAGCACGCAAATTGGTGAATTTTGTTTATCGAGCAATAAAGGAGAGCAAAGATTTTCAAAAAGATGCCAGACTATGTGGGCAGATTACTGGTGCTGCAGTATCATCCATGAGTAACATAGCAGAAGGTTTTAGTCGCAGATCGAACAATGAATTCATTCAGTACCTTTTCATATCAAAAAGTTCGGCAACCGAGGTTCAAAGCGAAGCTTACGTTGCTCTAGATCAGAAATATGTTGAGGAGGAGACCTTTAATCATATCTATGAGCAAGCTGAAAGGTTTCTAAACTAGATTCGGGCCTGATAACCTATCTCCTTCAAAACAAGAGCTCATCTAAACCCAAGAAACCCAAGAAGCCCAACAAACACAATGAACCCAACAAACACAACAAACACAATGAACCCAACAAACACAATAAACCCGAGAAACCCACATCATGAAACTTGCACGACGTGAAAGATATTTTGTATCTGGTGCGGCATTGTTTCTCGCAGTTTTTTTCATCTTTCAATTCCTGATCTCCCCCTTCTTTGACGCCAGAAGGAGGGTTGGAAGAGGTGTCAGTGCAAAACAAGATGGATTGGAAGAGATAGTAAAGCTGAGTTCTGAATACAATAGATACCGGAAGGGTTCTCAAGGAATAAAGCAGATACTTGCTGAACGGAAGAAGGGATTTACACTTTTTTCATTTCTTGAAAAGGAGGCACGTGACGCCGGTGTCAAGAACAGTATCAAATACATGAAACCCTCTGTTTCGGCGGGGTCTGGTCCCCACAAAGAATCCTTGGTTGAGATGAAATTGGAGGCAATTACCTTAAAACAGTTATCCGGCTACCTTTGGCGTATTGAATCAACCGAAAATGCTGTGAGCATCAAGAGAATTTCAGTAAAAGAAAACAAAAAGAAGGCCGGGCGCATCGATGCCATCTTGCAGGTACTAACCTTTCAGTAGATAAAGACAGGAGGAATGGAGAAAGGGAGTTATGGAGCAATGAAAGAATAAGAGACCAATACTCCGATACTCCAGCACTCCAATACTTCAAATCAGTAAGCTCTATGAATGCCTAAGAGAAATTGGGTATGATACAGTCCTCATCGAAACATAGAAAATGGGTCGGGTACACAATCTACTGCATTTTTTTGACGGCTGGTTTTCTATATTTTCTTTTTCCTTCGGATGCCGTCAGAGACTATCTACAGATAAAGGCGCGGAACCTCAATCCTCCCCTCACGGTTTCGATAGACAGGATAAAACCATGGCCGGTTTGTAGTCTAAAATTTGGTCACACCGAAATTTCATTTGTGGATAAGCCTGACAGAAAGCTTTTCAGGGCTGACAGCCTTCTCTTGAGACCCGAGGCAGGGTCATTTATTAGGGGAGACCATAGGTGGTGCTTTCGGTGCGTGGCTTATGGAGGTAAAATAAAGGGTTGCACAAATTTCAACAATAATGACAGGGCAAGTCCCTTTAAAGCGGAAATCGAATTTGACACGATTCGAATTGGCACCTATGAGCACCTGAAGGATTTGATTGGCAGATACGTTGATGGAACCCTTACCGGCACCATCTCTTACAGCGGACAGAGAGAGAGGTTGTTGAACGGCGGTGGAGAAGCGAATCTCAAAATCGTAAACGGCAGGATTGAGCTCTTGTCGCCCGTCTTAACATTGGAGTCCATTGAGTATAATGAGATTGCCATTAGTATGGCCCTCAAGAGAGGAACGGTAAACCTCACTCGCCTCCAATTGGAGGGCCCCCTGCTGAAGGGTAGCCTATCAGGGAGCATTCGCTTAAGAGAACAATTGGAAAAGAGTAGCCTCGATCTTAAAGGTACGATCGAGCCATTCGCTGCATTCTTCAAAAAGGCCGAAGGTGCCCAGAGTACTCTCAAGTATTTCAGAGAAAGGCTGAGAAAGGGAGCGCTTCCCTTTCGTATACGCGGAACCCTTGCTCAGCCGAAGATTAGTTTCATTTAACGGAATGGTCACTATGCCCAAGCGTTTCCTGACCCTTTTTAATCTGTTGGCCTTGGCTGTTATTATCTTTATTGCGGTGAATCTCTTTTACCTCATTAGCACGGCTCATCTCCGGGGGGTTGATACCCAGAAAAGTGCCTTGTCCCAGGTACCGGATGTGAAAGAACACGGGAAGTTCCCCTTGGGCTACTACCGGGCAATTATTGATAGACATATCTTCGGTTCCGGAGAAGAGGTATCACAGGAAACCGGAGGGGAAGATCTTGATGACCTGGAGCCCACTTCCTTGAATGTAGCTCTGTTGGGAACAGTTGTAGGCGGTAAACAGTATGCCTTTGCTGTTATTGAAGAGGTCAACAAAAGGAAGCAAGGGCTTTATAAGGTGGGTGACAGCGTTCAGGGTGCCACGGTCAAGAGGATATTGAGAGGCAAGGTGGTCTTGCGCGTCAATGACAAGGATGAAATCCTGACCATGGAGGAAGAGGCTGCCTCGAGAGCTGAAACTGAATATGTGCGCTCACCGGCCGGTAAGAAAGAAGCTACCATACAAGTAAGCCGTTCAGAGGTGGACAAATCCCTTAAGAACGTTCATCAATTACTTACTCAGGTAAGGATAAGGCCTCACTTCAGGGATGGCAATCCAGACGGTTTAGCCATCAGCAATATCAAGCCGGGTTCTTTTTTCGCAAAACTCGGATTGAGAAACGGTGACATTGTGCAGGGAATAAATGGCAGGAATATTGAAAGCCCCGATGACGTAATGGAGGTCTACCAGAGATTGAAATCAGGATCTCGTGTTGCATTGCAGGTGATGAGAAATGGAGAGGAAAAAATAATCAATTACCAATTCAGGTGAGAGCTTCATGTATGCGTCCTATTTCGGTTTTAAAGAAAACCCTTTCAATCTGACCCCTGATCCAAGGTACCTCTTCTTGAGCACCTACCACAGGGAGGCCCTTGACCACCTCCTCTATGGAATCAATGGCCGGAAGGGTTTTATCGTTATTACCGGTGGTATTGGTACTGGTAAGACCACCCTTTCCAGGGCTCTCCTTGAGCGATTAGACGAGTCAATCAAGAGCGCCTTGATATTCAATTCATTTATTTCCGACACAGAGCTGCTGGAGACAGTAAATCAAGAGTTTGGCACTGATCTGGATTCCTCAGGTAAAACAAAAAAGGAATACATCGATAAACTCAATCAGTTCTTGCTCAAGACCTTCAGCACGGGAGGCAATGCAGTTTTGTTGATTGATGAGGCCCAGAATCTTTCTATGCCTGTGCTTGAACAGATAAGGATGCTGTCAAATCTGGAAACAGAAAAGGAGAAACTAATACAGATCGTTCTTGTGGGGCAATTCGAATTGAAGGAGCTTCTTGCTCACCCTTCGCTGAAGCAGCTTGATGAGCGGGTTATGGTTCGTTACGAGCTCAGATCTCTGGATCGAAAGGATGTCCAGGGCTATGTGGAACATCGATTGGTGGTAGGAGGCGGAAGAGGAGATCTGAGGTTTACCACCGGTGCCTTAAAGGAGATCTATCGATATTCTCGGGGAAATCCCCGGAGGATCAATGCGGTTTGTGACAGGTCACTTCTCGTTGGGTATGCAAAAGATGAATTCACCATATCTAAGGGAACCGTTCGCAAGGCGGTTAAGGATATAAGGGGCAATCTGGCACCAGAAATGGGGGCTCGTTTTTGGCCCAAAAAACTGGGTAGATTGCTCCCGGTTTTTGTGGCCTTGTTGATCATTTTGGCAGGTTTTTCCATATGGATTCATAGAGGGGATATTCTAAAGATATTCCCCGGTGAGGCGACAATTCGTTTGCCCATGCCTCAGAGCAAGGAAACGGTTGCTGTTCCGGTGCCCGAAAGAAAACAGCCAAGTCTATTCCTCGATGACCAGACAAGCATCGCTGGACTCTTCAAGCTTTTCAGGGATAGGGATGACAAAGACCCGTATGCGGACGATAGGGTTCATGTGGGTTTGTTTCCATTCAGTAGCGAGCTCAAAAACTATACCGTGTTCAAGAAACCTTTTCGGATTCTTTTAGACGACCCTGAGCCTTCTGAATCCCCGGGCACCGTTTCACCCGGTTCACCTTCCGACACGGTCTCATCTCCTCGCTATCTCCTGATCCAGGAAATAACTGCTGATGGAGCCGTGGTTATGGATGCGGAAGGGAGGGATAACCGAGTGAACAGAGCTTTTCTTGAAAGCCACCAGGGCCAAAGGGTTTCCTGGGTCTATCCCTATGAAAACAAAAGCCTCACCTTGGTGAAGGGGATGATTGGCCCCAGTATCGTAAAGGTGCAGCAGACGCTCAGACAGATTGGATATCCGGTTGAACCCACAGGAATCTTTGATGATCCAACGTTTCAAAACATAAAGAAATTCCAAGCGTATTTTGGTCTAAAGCCCGACGGAGTCGTGGGCCGGCGAACCAAGGCGTTGTTATATCAGGTGTCAAAGTGAGGGGAGTTCGTTGTTCGGCAACCGAGGTTCAAAGCAAAGCTTACGGTGCTCTAGATCAGAGATATATTGAGGAGGAGACCTTTAATCATATCTATGAGCAAGCGGAAAGGGTTTCGAAATTAGATTCAGGCCTGATAACCTATCTCCTTCAAAATCAGAGCTCATCTAAACCCAATAAGCCCAACAAACACAACGAACACAACAAACTCAAGAAACCCAAGAAACGAATATGATCCATGAGCTACATCCATGAGGCCCTGCTCAAGGCACAAAAAGAAAAGGATGCCCGGCATCCACGGTACCAGAGAACCCTTTCAGACACCGCGGGAAAACCCGGTATTTTTTCTGGTAGAGCGGTATGGATGATCAGCTTTGGTGTCATTTTACTTGCTTTTGCACTCTATTCGTGGTTGGATTTTAAAGGCAATAAAACAGTGCCGGCATCAGAGGTTCTAAGACCTGAGGCCCAGCCCAGGTCAGAAGACTTGGTAAAAGCAGAAGAATGCTATGAAAGGGCACGACATCTTCATAAAATTGGTCGTCTGGAAGATGCCAGGAGGCTCTATGAAAAAACCCTCATGCTTGACCCCGGTTCTGTTTGCGCATTGAATAACCTGGGGGTTCTCTATATGCAGGACAAAAACTATTCAGAGGCCCAAAACAGCTTTGAGCATGCCATTCAGAAAAAGCCAGATTATGTTGATCCGTATTATAATCTGGCCTGTCTCCATGCCTTAAAGGGGGAGACGATAAGAAGTTTGGCCCAATTGAAAAAGGCGATTTCACTTGATACATCGGTAAGGGAGTGGGCTCGAAAGGACAGAGACCTGCAAAACCTTAAGGGTATGCCAGGCTTTGAAGAGGTAATCGGAGACAGATGATCTCATGAAATCTATGCTAAAAGCCAAGGTATTCCTTTTTTCTTTTTTATGGATAGGACTCATAGTACTTGGGAATTACTCCCCGGTGCCGGGGGCGCGGCTTTCAGGGGAGGAGGGTGTGACCCCTGTTGCACCTGAGCCCAAGCCACCGGTTGAAAGACCTGCTCAGGCGAAGCCCAGCGTAATAAAAAGACGTCCTCAACCGCAGAAAAAGGTGGTGCCAAGAAAACAGATCACCCAGGAAAGCAAGGCCGCGAAAGGGGAGGTATCTGATGAACGGTATGTCACCATTGATTTCGACAATGTAGATATCGTGCTCTTTATTAAATTCATAAGCGAATTGACCGGCAAGAATTTTGTCATTGATAAGGCGGTGAGGGGAAAGGTGACCATCATATCCCCGACCAAGATTTCAGTAAAAGAGGCTTACAAGGTCTTTGAATCGGTTCTTGAGGTTCATGGCTTTACCACTGTCCCGGCCGGAAATATCATCAAGATCGTGCCCGCTCTCCAAGCCCGGTCCAAGGATATTGAAACCAGACTCCGCCAACAGGCTATCACTCCAGAGGACAAGGTGGTGACGCAACTCATTCCCCTTGAGTATGCCAATCCTGATGAGCTCAAGAGGCTTTTTGCCCCCTTGATATCCAAAAGCAGCGTGATCGTTTCCTACCCTCCTACCCGCATGTTGATTATTACCGATGTGCTTTCCAATATTGGACGCCTGCTCAGGATTGTGAGCGAGATTGATGTTATAGGTATTGGTGAAGAGATATCAGTTATTCCCCTTGAACATGCAAGAGCATCTGATATGGCGACATCGTTGGGCAGTATCTTTCAACAGGCAGTCAGAAGGCCCACCAAAAAAGGTGCACCTGTAGCTGCTGTTAGCAGGATTGTGGCTGATCAGAGGACGAATTGTCTCATCATATTAGCCACTGAAGAT
>JADFWK010000244.1 GCA_015223015.1 Pseudomonadota bacterium | reverse complement strand
GAAGTCTACCCTACCAAAAAGGTCGTTAAGAACAATTACGAAGTGACTGAATGGGCATAGTGCGTTCATGTGTCAATGCGTGAATTCATTGATGTGCATATTCATCACGAACGTTCTTTCTATTTCCATTTCTTCTTCATTCTTGCATCTGCCGCAGGTTATACCCTCAATGCGTTATTGAAGAAAGTCCTGAGATGCATTCTTTCGAGACCCCATTTTGGACATCGGGGATAGGAGATATCAGAAAAATCATGTGATCAAGTACCGATCGAGGCAAATTATCACAAATCAGCCTCTTCTTGGATTGGATTTCTTATCGATACGTTAATGTCTGCACTATCTGGAGTTCGTACTCGTCTATCCACGCGGATATATATTTGGGCATGTACGATGGATCTCTCGGACAAGGGCTTTAGCTCGGTGACTATGGCTCAAGAATACCCTCCTCGAGTGCCTCCACGGACAAAGTCATCAGTTCCTAACGGACGGGGGATTACCGGATTTAAACGCCTGATGAATTTATATAAACAGAACAAACAACATTATTGGTGACACAAAAAGGTCTTAAGTATAGGGGGAAAGGTAAAGGGGTTCATGTTTAGAACTTCCGAAAACCTTAGGAGATAAACATGCATTGCCCGGAATGTGGAGCGGAAATAAAGGAAGAGGGTAAGTTTTGCCCTTCCTGTGGAACTCGCATAAAATATGCAGAAGAGGTAGCAGAAGCGGGAAAAAGATTCTGTCCTAACTGTGGGGCGGAGCTAAGCAGAGATGATATTTTCTGTGGTTCTTGTGGTGCAAAGATAGACGAGTTCGGTGCAGTAAAGCATGAAATGCCCATGGAGACAAGGAGAATACAAATCGAAGGAACCACTCCTCTGAAAGAAACGAAAATTAAAGAGAAAAATAGTCTTTTAGTAGCATTATTGGTGGTAGGATTGATTACACTTTTTCTCAGTTTTATAGTACCAGCAATCGGTTACATTACTTTGATTATCGTCATAATTAGCGCAGTTGCCGTTTATAATGATGCGAAGGCAATTGGCGCAGGACGGGGTTTTAGTAAAGAACGACTCAGTGAAACAGTGACATGGAAACCATTAACCTGGGGTTTATCAGTCATCTTACTTTGGATAATAGTTTTGCCGTTTTACTTGGTGAAAAGAAAGGTGCTTTTAGAAAGTGGTTGAAACTAATGTGAACTCTTCGTACTCTGATAGATAGACCCAAGAGCTAAATATGCAATGCCCAGAATGTGGAGCGGAAATAAAAGAAGGAGATAAGTTTTGTTCTTCCTGCGGAACTCGCAGAACATATACTGAAAAGGTAGCAGAAGCTGAAAAAAGATTATGTCCTAACTGTGGAGCTGAGCTAAACAGAGATGATATTTTCTGTGGTTATTGTGGAACAAGAATAGGCGAGTTAGCTGCTATATCTCCTGTTGATCTCTGGCATCAGGATTTCTACCGTATAAGGAAGGAAGGCTTGACAGGTGTGGCTTGGATTGAAAACCGAGCTGGAGAAATCTTGGCTTTCTGTAAGCTAAAGCTTATTAGCTTTAAGGAGATAAAGATATACTCTAATGATGATATGAGTGAAGAGCTGTTCTACATTAAGCCGCAAGGCGGTATTATAGCGGTAATTGACTCTCATACCAATGCTAATTTAGGGTATCTCAAGCAGATATCATTATTGAAGAAGGAGTGGGTGATTTATAATAGCTATCAGCAACCTATTGGGAAGATATATTCAGCTCGTGCTGGAAAATATGTTCTTGAACTGGGAGGGAGACCTGCGGCTGAGGTAAATCAAAAATCCCAACTTTGGGAGATTAATTGTCGGAATATCCCCGATGAGTTTGATCGGCGTATACTGTTGTCTCATATATTGCTTATAGGTATTTTTATTTTTATTGGTTGAGCGCAAACATTAGGATTAGGAACACTTATTATTATGGGCAGCAACTATGAACAGCAACTACAACTTAACCGACTGCCTTCTGGTCTCACCTCGCTATAACTTTCAACCACTTTTCTGCGGTTTAGTTTGTATCTCTGCTCCGCACTTGCGGCAATAACGGTCCGCAGCGGTGATTGGAAACCCGCACTTGCGGCAATAGCGGATTTTAGAGGCATCGGTGGTTGGAGGCTCAGGAATAGAAGGACGAACATGCACTGGTTCAGCAACTTCGCCTTCCGCAGGAGTTATGGTTGACATACTCGATAGCCGGTAAAGTATATTCCCCTGTGACCCGAATATCACACCCGTGCCAAGGCACATTGCGCCTATGCCAACGTTGAGGCTCATTGCCAGACCCAGCGATACCAGTAATTGATTGAAGCCGTAGCAGACAGCCCATATTACCAGAAACCAGACCGTGTTCTGGGCTTTGCCTATGCCGTTCTCAGTCCATACCTTAGTGTTCTGTCCCTGCCATGCTCCTAAACCAGCGCCGAGTAATAATATGAGAAGCAAAGCCCCTCCAGGAAGGCTGGTGCCAATTATGAGCAAATATACCAGTATAAACACCAGGCTCATACCCATTGCTATAAGCGGGCTTCTGGTGGATACCGTACGCACCTTACTGAAGGTGAGTATCATCCATCCGATTAGTGCAAAAGATATGAACATGAGGATGAAACTCAGGACTTGCAGAAATTCCATACTATCGCCCTCCTTTTACTGGTGTGCCGCATTTATTGCAGAATTTACTGCCCGATTTTATACTGTTGCCACACTTTGGGCAAACAAGTTTAGGAGCAATCTCAATCTTTTTCTCATCTGGCTCGGGGAGTCTTTTACCACATTTCTTGCAGAACTTGGTTTCAGGTGGATGTTCTGCTCCACAGCTCGGGCATTTCTTCATCTCCTTTTTTACCTCAACGGATTCGGGAGGGGATATCTTACCGCTCCTTTCAAAGAGTTCTGCGATAGCATGGGAGACAAAAAAACCATCGGCGCAGAAGATGGTTATCTCTGGTGCCCCGCTCGCCATGTTATTGAACCCGGTAAGCCAGATATTCGAGGGGGTGCGCAGGAGATTTAAATAAAAGATACCCCTCTTTCCATCATCCAATACCTCATCCACCCGCAAGGTGGCAAAACCGGCGATGGCAAGGGTCGTGCCGCAGAATATATCCAACTCCCTACATAAAGAATAAAGGGGTGCGGAGGCATCCCTGACAGGCTCAAGCAACCCCTGGCGTAAAAGCCCATCCAGGCCTGCATGGACCTTTTCTGTCTCCCATTCAAAGGGAAATGGCGAGATGAGTTGTGCAATGGATATCAACCAGCGCGTATCGATAAAGGTAAACCCCTTGTAGAGGGTAGAATCAATATCCTCTTCCGATACCTTCCAGTCTTCCTTGACCTTGCGGTCCAGCAAAGCTTCTAGGTGGACTTGACGGTAGGCGTCGGCGATGGCCAAAAAGACCAGATATTCCTCGTAGCTCAGGTTAAACCTCTGGGGCAAATACATTGTCAGGGATTCAAAATTTATGTAGGGCTGGATCAGGGAGAGGACATGTTCTTTGGAGAGGAAATAGGAGATATCGAAGCTTTCATCCTGATTCGTCCTAAAGCTCACAAGGGATTGATCCATAAGTGAATCTTTACTGAAAAAGCTGACAGCAGAAAGCTCCTCCCAGTTTCCCATCTGCACCAGTACCGTAAAACCCGGATCCCCCAAGACCTCCAGAGCCTGCGGTAAACCACTCACCATTGTAGGGTTTTCGTCCGAAGATAGAATCCCCTTACCCCTCAGACTGGCAATGACATCAGTCCCTTCTGACACCTTACCAACAAAAGGAATGTTTTTTAAAGGAGAATTGGAGGTGACCATAACACCTGTGGAAGAAAGGAGGTAACTGATTTCTCTGCGGGTAAGGTTATAGGTATCATACCCTTCCTTTAGGTTTTCTACATTAATGGTCATAGATATGTCCTCCTATTTTTCCCTCGGTTTCTTATTGAGATCCTTAGGCTCATCATCGAGTCGGAAAGGTGATTCGCCGTCCTTAAGTGGTGCCCACGAGGTCTCGTCTGGTTCCTTAAACGGTTTTAAAGGCTCTACCTGCTCTCCGCTTCGAAGTTTTTGTCGGACTCTGATCCACTCATCCAGTTGCTCTCGAGTCACACCTTCCTGGACAAGGCGATGTTCCTGATACTTGACTGTCGTGGGGTCCTCGATCCCTTGGTCAATTGACAACCTCTGCCCCAGCTCTTTCTGGAATCCTTTGGAATCTGGAAGCCCCCACTTGTTTTCCGATTTCATTTCCTCAGTGTGCAAATCTATAAGCTCTTCGATACGTCTGGTACGACCATCATGAAGTGCCTTTTTGACTCTGTCATCCAAATCCTTTAAGACTGGATCGTTCTCTTTTAGCTCTTCTGTTCTCTCGTAAAACTGACGTCCCACTATTTGATCATTGTCCGGCACTTCAGGATCTTTCGCTCGTATTATCACATCGTCCCTCGGTTCGTTTTTGGGTGGGCCAAAACCTTCAGGCTGTTCTCCTCGCATGAATTTTTCATATGCCTCTTGGGCCTCCTGTGTTTTGAGACTTGGTTCGTCTTGAGGAACGAGCTTTCGCAGATCCGGCTCGCTTTCCGTTACGCCTAAGCGATTAAAAAACTCCTCTTTAGACTCAGGAGCCGTCGTTGTGTGTTTGATGATGTCATCCTCATTGACCATCACCCCAGTCCCTTTCAGACGATCAGCCTGGGCATCCCAGATCTTTCCCCCCGCATTCAGCTTTGTCTGTGTCGCCTGTTTACTGCTCTGTCTCATGTCTTCGTAAAACTTCTCATAATCACCACCATAATTATCATTAACGGCCTTTTGGATGGCATCAGGATCTCCAGTCTTGGCTACCTTCAGGGTCTCCTCAAACACATTTAGTTTTTGTTCAGGTGTTTTTAGCTCATCTAGCTGAAGTTTTGAGCCATCTATATCCCCGGTCTTCCAATTGGCACCCTTTTCCAACCTGCCATGGTGCTTAGCCAGCTCTCTGGCGGTTTCCACATATTCAGCATCTGTCGCGTTTGGTTTGAGCTCCTTTAGGGTCTTGTGGATCTGAAAGTGCTCATCTACCGCCACCATGGCCCGACCAGTCTTGCTGTTACTCACCGTCTCTGTTATCTCCTTGGATCCAGGCCAGCACTCTTCACCGAGAGTGGTCTTATTATCTACAATATCCCCTCTACTGTTTATGACCCTTCCTTCTATGTTGTGGGAAGGATAGGAATGATACTCCTCAGGGGTGCCGGGTTCGAAGGTTTTGACCTTTGTCGCTTTGCAATAATCGCCGACATCCTCCCCCAGACGTTTCTTCGCTATCTCGTTAATCGCATCCCGCGTATGACCAGATGCAATTCTCTGGACATCATCCGGATCAATTTCTCTTGCACTGCAAATGTTACGGTCGACTACCGGGGTCAGATCAGTATCGCCGGGGACCTTGGGATTTTCGAGATCAAAGGGCTCCATCGCACTGCCTGGAGACCAGACATGTTTGACCGGGGATTCATCTTCCAGCAGGTTCCCCACCCGTTTCGTCCGTTCCAAACCCTCCTTTACCCCATCAGCAACGATTACCTGATGCGTCCCCACTGCCCTCTGAGCTGTTTTGGGATCAATGGTGCCATTTCGTGCCATTTTTTGAAATTCATCGTAATCCTTGGCAAGCATGCGGGTGGCATAGCGATTTGCGGCAGTTTCATCTCCGCTGGCGATGGCTCGTTGCATTGCTTTGTAGTCATCGGCGAATTCAGAAGGTATCTTCGGCTGTTTTGGTGCGCCTTCCCATGCCCCGATCGCCCCTCCTCCTTCTGCCTCGGCACCGGGCGCCCTGGTATCAATTCCATTGTCCATCCCGCGAATGCTGGCACCCTCTGTCTCGGGCACCTTCTTGTTACCTATGCCGAATGCCTCCGAAGCCCAGAACTCTCCCCCAACGGTGGTGGAGTACATGTCCTTCCCCTTCATACCCAGACTAAGGAGAGAGATGGTAGAGTCCAGTGTGGTGGCGTCCCTGGTGGTCCCATCAGGCATTTCGACCTTCCCGGTAGTGAGCGTCCTTATCTCCTTGACTGCCAGCTTGTCCTTTGCTAACTCTTCTACACCGTATTTAAAGGCCCCTGCAACAGCCTCCAAATCGCTCCCTCCACGGTCATGATACTGTACATAATCGTGCATTCTCTCGAGCTGGTCGAGCGTCTCAAAGACAAGCTCGCTCGTTCCTCCTGATGACTTAGCAGCCAGTATCCGGACAACGGGGTTATTCTTGGCATCCCTTACGGTTTGGATGGTAGCCTCTTCAACCCAGTGGCGGTGTTCCGGAGCCATGGTATTGATGTCGGCATCAATTACCCTTTTGAATACCGTTCTTGCCCTGTCGAGAGCGTCGTAGTCCACCTCCCCGTCATCCCTGAAGATGTGGTCCATAGCTCGGTCCCACTTTTCCGGATCACTATAGAGCAAATGCTCTCTTTTCTCGGCTCCTTCCCGCATCTTAGTAAATTTATCCCATGCTTCATCCCACTGTCGTATCTTCTTCTCAGAATCGGAGACGGAAAAAGGGTCCCACTGGTTTACTGGTCGGTGTTCACCAGGTGTGATCTCCCACTGCTGCATCCTCGCCTGCTGCTCCTCTATCTTCTCCTGATAATAATCAATGGACCTCTGCATATCCTTTACCCCCTCATCAAAGCCGGGATCGTCCTTGCGGTGGCGCATGTAGGACTCTAAACGCATCTTTTCATCTTCCATGCCTTGACGCCACCACTCCATCTGCTCCTGCTCATATTCGGGATCAACCCCATCGGGAATCCTGTCAGACCCTGAAGTTCCACCTCCTGTGTCTCTCCCACCTGTACCTTCTCCCCCAGTGCCTCTCCCACCTCTGCTTATCGAGGAAGTGCCAGCATTTGACAGCCCATTGAGTATAACCCAGGCCGCTGCCGCTGCCGATGCTGCTGCACCGGCTGCTGCTGCCTGTCCACCGCTGGGTGGCGGTAGAGATAACGGGGGTAAACCTTTGCTATCAGCAAGAGCCGTTAAATCTTTCACCAGTGCATTAAAAACACACTCTACAGGAGCTGTGCGTTCATAAGAACCAACCTCAACATATATGATATAATTCTCGTGACGAATGACCCCGATGTAACCATCCGAGTGCTCACCCGACAAAAAAGACCTGCCGACAAATCTACTGATTTTTCTATCCTCAGTATCCTCCAAAATCTCCCCCAAGTTTCCTATAATGGAGGCTACTTCGAATTCTCTCCTTGCCTCTTCGATAGAATCATACCAATACAAACGACCATTTGTATAACCACAAGGTTCCACCATATCATAAACGCACATTATCATATTATCATCGCGATTAACATATGCTAAAGGAACTCCGCATGGTGCTGAAGGACAATCGCTTTCGGTAAAAATTGTCTCTGAATCTGTAGTCGGTTTTTGTCTCCGACAAGCTACACTATAGGAATCAGGCTTACAAGGGTCGCATGGGTCATACTCACCCCCGTGGAGGTCTCCAAAGCCAGGAGCAATCTCTAACTCCTCAGCATTGGAGTAGCCATCCTCATCGAAGTCTCTATTGGGGTAACTTTTAAGTGCCTCCCGGTCACAGTTGGGAAGGGGATATGCTGTGACAACAAGTGATAAGCAAAACAAAAGACAAGCCAACAATACTATCAGCGCCAGGCTTCTATTTTTTAGTTTCATTCACACTCCCTAATTATAGTTGTTTTTCTAAATATAAAAACTTTCATCTCGTGCCATACGCCCACTATTTATCCAGCATCACTGCCGAAGACATTCAAAACCGCGGTTGAAAAAGCAGGCATTACGAAAAACGCCTCTGTTCGAGCAGAATCTGCGCGCGTTGATAAATGCCAGATACGTCCATATTATTTCTGCCATGTCCGAATCCGCCGAGCCATCTCGTCGTTGGAAATAACACTTCCGGTACGGGACTCTGCCAGCCCGCGCTCAACCATACGTTCGAAAGCAAGCTCGCGCATGATCTCCTCGTAGGTTGCATCCTCCGGTTGTTCTTGAATGATTTCAGTCATTCGCGCTTTTAAATTTTAAAGATGACATTGTTC
>JADFWK010000039.1 GCA_015223015.1 Pseudomonadota bacterium | reverse complement strand
GGGCTCAAACAGTTGACATCGCTTATCTTCCGCTTCGCCAAGATTTCTTGGCAAAAAACGTTTTAATGACCGCTCAAAGGGATTTCCGTTTGGGCAACAGCGCGTTGAGGATTAACAATCTCAATGATCTCAGGTTGGTACGATGGTTTTTTGCTTAAGGTATTGCTTAAGAGTCTGACGGCAGTCATTGCAAGTCCCAACCCAGCCAGGCTACCGATGAGGGTCGATACATTTTGATCGTGACCGTATAATTTGGCGATATAATATCCAAGGGTTGCCCCTCCTACCAAGCCGATTGCAGGAACCATATAGATAACCAGGGAGGCCCTTGTAAGGCTGCCCTCAGGGATTCCAACCACTACCATGTCACCAGGCTGAGCACCGATAGGATTCCTTGCCTGAGAAAGCATTTCCTTGCCACCACCAAGCATGTGACAGTAACCCTTAGCCACACATTGACCACACATAGTGTGTCTGTCTGTCAGAATCAGTGCCTTTTCGCCTCGTACCTCTTGAACGACTCCTTCTTCCTTATTCATGTAAACTCTGGGTCTTTCCATTAGTTCTTTATATCCCTGATCCATGTTATTCGGTTGTGTATCATTTACATGGGGTAAGCTTTTCGATGTCTGGGTTTTTAAGCGACTGCCTAATCACAACGGCGTACAGACGTAATATGGAATCTTGACTATAGAATAAAGGGGGTAATTGTCAAGAAATATGAAGTGATCTAGTCTGGAGAGACGTATTCCCTTGTGGGCTTATCAATAAATTTGTGTTCAAAATGCGCAGATATTTTTTAAACGCTGGATAGCTTTTACTGAAAAGATCTTCCAAAGAGTGAATAATGATTCAACTTTTTTACAAGTTCTTTGGTTCCAGGTGCTCCGGGTAGCCGTTCTAAACTTTAGTCACTTTAGTCACTTTAGACATTTTAGACACTTTTCCGGTTTATCCGGGTTAGGGTAGTTGTCTTATCAATTGATTTTTCCCGGTAACGAAATTACTATACGGGTAATTTGTATTTTGCTGAACTTTATGAGCCTTCAGTTGAATAACCTACTAAAAGCTGGTCGATGGATCTTTTTTCAGGGCCATCCCAATAAGAGAAAGGAATCTATGTTATGAAATCAGTTTTGGTCACAGGCGGTGCAGGCTATATTGGAAGTCATGTAGTGAAACTGCTGGGCGAACACACAGACTATGACATTACAGTGATTGACAATCTTTCTACCGGGAAAAAGGAGGCGGTTCTCTACGGAGATTTGATAGTCGAAGATCTCTCAAACACCAAGGCTGTATCTGAAATTTTTTCAGAAAGAAAATTTGACGCAACAATGCACTTTGCCGCTTCAATTGTTGTTCCCGAATCGGTAACCGATCCCCTGAAATACTACTCAAATAATACGATAAACACTATTAACCTCATTCGATTCGCCCTTGAAAACAAGGTGAATTCTTTTATCTTCTCCTCTACAGCAGCAGTCTACGGTATGCCTGAAGAGATCCCCATAAAAGAAACAGGATCACTCAACCCCATAAATCCCTATGGCATGAGTAAGCTCATGAGTGAAAGGGTCTTGATTGATGCAGCCCAAGTTCATCAAGATCTTGAATACATCATATTGCGATACTTTAACGTTGCCGGGGCCTCTTCAGACGGGAAGATAGGCCAGAATTTTCCCGAGGCGACGCACCTTATCAAAAGGGCTGCTCAGGCAGTTCTTGGCACGATTAAGTATCTAGAGATCTATGGATTGGACTATGACACTGCTGATGGGACAGGGGTGAGAGACTATATTCACGTTGAAGATCTGGCCGCTGCCCACCTGTCTGCCCTTGATTACTTACAGGAAGGCAAGGGCTCTGGCATCTTTAATTGTGGCTACGGCCGGGGCTACTCGGTACAAGAGGTTGTTGATACCATGAAAAAGGTGGCCGGAGTCGATTTTCCGACCAAGGAGTCAGCTCGAAGACCTGGTGATCCCTCGGTGCTTGTAGCTGACAACAGCAAAATCCTACAACATCTAAACTGGAAACCGCAATTCGATGACCTTGCCTATGTTTGTAAAACAGCCTTTGAGTGGGAAAGGAAGATAGCCTAGGTCAATTCAGATTTTCCTCGTTTGGAACAGGGCGGCTATATGGCTATGAGGAGGAAAGCTGACTGGAAGCAGTACGATACAGTTCTTCAGCCCGGTAAGAACTCCTCACCAGTGGAGCGCTGGCTGCTCCATAAAATCCCCGTGCCAGGGCCTCGGCCTCGTATTCTGCGAACTCTTGCGGCGGGACATATCGAACGACCGGATGATGTCGTTCGGATGGTGCCAGGTATTGGCCCAAGGTGATCACATGGCAGCCGGCCTCCCGGAGATCATCCATAACTATGAGAACCTCGTCCTTCGTCTCACCCAAGCCCAACATCAACCCGGACTTCGTAACAAGAGGGGGCACGTGTGCGCGGGCCCGACTCAAGAGATCCAGAGACCGCTGGTAGTCGGCCTGAGGGCGAACCTGGGGGTATAGCCGTGGCACCGTTTCGAGGTTGTGGTTAAGCACCTCTGGTCTTGCGGCGAGCACCGTGTCGAGTGCACGCCAGTTTCCGCCAAGATCAGAAATGAGGATTTCTACCCCGACACCCGGGCACTTGTGGTGTATGATCTCAATGGTTCGGGCAACGTGTCGGGCTCCTCCGTCAGAAAGGTCATCTCGGGTGACCATGGTCACCACGCAGAATTTCAACTGCATCTGAGCCACTGCCTCACCAGTGCGCGCCGGCTCACCTGGGTCCGGTTTGTGCACAGGCGACTTGTCCACGGCGCAGAAGGTGCAGCGTCGGGTACAGCTTGGCCCCAGCAAGAGGAACGTGGCGGTGCCTCTGCCGAAGCACTCCAATTGGTTGGGGCAGCGAGCCTCCTCGCAGACGGTGTGAAGCCCTCTGTTCTTGATGGCCGCTATTACTGCCGCACTCCGACCGGGCGGCGGCAGTCTGCGCCTGAGCCATGCAGGTTTTGGTTGTGAGACGGCCATTCGATCTACTACCTGATCTCATGATCCCAACAGGGTCATTATAATCCTATGAGATGTGTTTTCGGTTGTCAATTTCACCTACAACCCAGTGTGTTCGCAAAATAATCATATCTCCCCTAAGTGCGGCACTATGTGTTCCCATGAAAGACGAAGGGATAGGAGTGCGTCAGCAGGGAGATTTTGTCAGGGCTCTGGTAATGATCTGAAACGCAAAAGGAGGCTCAGAGGCACCGATTACCTATCTCTTTTGGGTTTGTTTGCAGACCTGGGATTTCCTATGCGGCATCTCACCCAAGGAGACAGTTCTGGGTCTTTCTCCCCATGATCGGGGCTGATTTGATGCACAATAAGGCCTAGGTGCCCTTCTTATCCAGTAGTTTAAGGCTGAGCCTGAGACAGGCCTCTTCGGCCTTTTCATCGCCTGGGGAACTGTTGAGTATCTTTTGATATAAATCGAGGGCTGCCTCCAGTTCACCCGACTTTTCCTTTGCAGCAGCCAGCTGCTGGAGCATACTGATGTCATTGGGTCTAGAGGTAATGGTTTTTTCCGCCCCCTGAGCCTCTTCTGGGGAGACCTCTTGTTCTGAATCCTCGGTACTGATCGAACCAGCCTGTTCAAACTTTTCCGTATCATCCTTGAGACCTGCAATCCCTTGTCCTGGTTCGGCCTGATGGGGTTCTCCCGCCGTTTTTTCCTCTTCCAGACCGGTCAGATACTGCGTTTCCTCCGCATCAAAGGCAATCTCTCCC
>JADFWK010000038.1 GCA_015223015.1 Pseudomonadota bacterium | reverse complement strand
GATTATGCCTACAACGACACTTTGTCATTCCTTCGCTTCGCTCGAGGACAGGTCTGAGGAACGAAGCGACGAAGAATCTAGTATCTGCGAGCAAATCGTAGATTCTTCGCTCCCCCGCCTAGCGGGATCACTCAAAATGACATCTCAACCAAAGTGTTGTTGTAGGGTTATGCCCTGATATAGTTTAGACCTCATATCCTTAGCAGGCAGTAAGGTACAAAGTGGCTGGAAGGATAATTACAACGGACTGCTAACACTAGTGGTGAATTAATGTATTCCCTGATTTTCTATTTGGGAAGAAATACCATAGGAATCATAAGAGAGACGGGGCGGATCTTTATCCTTCTTTCACAGGCTTTTCTTTGGGCGATGCTTCCCCCTTACCGGGTTAAGGCAATCATCAAACAGATGGAATTTGTTGGAGTCAAATCGACCTTTGTGGTTGTTCTGACAGGCACCTTTACCGGCATGGTACTTGCTCTTCAAAGCCATCATGGATTTAAGCTTTTTGGAGCAGAGACCCTCGTCGGCTCAACAGTTGCGTTAGCCATGACCAGAGAACTGGGACCTGTTTTAACGGCCCTGATGGTTAATGGGAGGGCAGGTTCTGCAATGGCTACAGAAATCGGGACCATGAGGGTAACCGAGCAGATTGACGCCCTTTATGTGATGGCTGCAAATCCAATTAACTATCTTATTGTCCCCAGGATTATTGCAGGCATTATTATGCTTCCAGTTCTGACCATTGTCTCAGATCTTTTGGGTATACTAGGTGGTTACTTTGTTGGTGTCATTCTCCTTAATATAAATTCAGGGATGTTTGTGGCCAATATACTTGAAATGCTCGAAGTCGAGGATATATTTCACGGCCTTATTAAATCCATCTTTTTTGGCCTGATACTAACCTACATAGGATGCTATAAAGGATTTTACGCAGAAGGGGGAGCAGAAGGCGTAGGAAAGGCAACTACGCAGGCAGTAGTGCTTTCATCGGTCTTGATCCTGATAAGCGATTATCTCCTTACCTCTATAATGTTTTAGGTTTTGGCGAGCAGAAGTTCGAGAAAAATTTTGTGCTTTTTGGACTGTACAATAAGAAAAAGCTCTTGAGTCAGGCGAATATACGATATGAGATATGGGTTGGGTATCGCATATCTTACAAACCTTAGTTCGTTTTCTGCATATGATAGATTTAATAGATATCTGCAAATCATTTGGAAATAGTGTCGTACTTAACGATCTGAATCTAAACATTGAGGCGGGTAAGGTCACGGTTATTATTGGCCAGAGTGGGGTTGGAAAGAGTGTTTTACTAAAACATATAATAGGTCTGCTTCGGCCGGATAGTGGAAGGGTAGACATCGATGGCCAGGATATAACTGCATTCAACGACCGCCAGTTAAATGAATTGCGGAAAAGATTCGGTATGCTCTTTCAGGGGGCGGCTCTGTTTGACTCTATGACAGTAGGCCAAAATGTTGCATTCCCCTTAGTAGAGCACACAAGGCTCACAAAAAGTGAAATAATGGAAATTGTCAGTGAAAAGCTTTCCCATGTTGGTCTAAAGGGTGTGGAAGACAAAATGCCTTCAGAGCTTTCTGGAGGCATGAGGAAAAGGGTTGGCCTGGCCAGGGCTATCGCCCTTGAGCCAGAGATTATCCTTTTTGACGAACCTACCACCGGCCTTGACCCGATCATGGCTGATGCAATTGGCCAGCTCATCATTGACATCCAGAATCGCCTTAATGTAACCTGTGTAGCTATAAGCCATGATATTAAGAGCACATTCAAGATCGCCCATAAAATCGCCATGCTACATCAGGGAAAAATAATAGAATATGGGACCCCTGAGGAAATTGAAAAGAGCAACAACCCTGCTCTTATACAATTTCTAGAGGGTAATGTGGAAGGCCCGATACAGGTAGTTTAGATAACCAAAAACTTTACGCTGCCATCTGATAGGTTAGGTTTAAGACTATGAGCAATTTCGGTACGGAAATAAAGGTAGGGCTTTTTGTCCTGGCGGGCATCATTATACTCGCCTACATGTCCGTAAAGGTAGGCAAGTTTGAGATTGGAGGGAAGAAGGGATATGAGATCGTTGCCTATTTTGATAGTGCCTCAGGTCTTAATATAGATGTGCCGGTGGAGATAGCAGGTATAGAGGTAGGGAGGATCAAAAACATTGCCCTGGAAAGAGGGAGGGCCAAGGTAACCATGAGAATCAAGCCTGACATATCAGTACCATCTGATTCAAAGGCCTTTATCCGCACAAAAGGTGTAATGGGTGACAAATTCATTGAGATACTACCTGGTAAACCAGAATTCCCATCTTTAAAGAGTGGGGAGAGGATAGTAAACACCTATACGCCCACTGATATCGATCAGTTGCTCAATAGACTTGGCGAGGTTGCCTTGGACATAAGAAAGGTCTCGCAATCCCTCGGAAATGTTTTGGGAGGAAAAGAAGGGGAGGTGAAGATGAGGCAGATCTTGGACAATATAAACGCCGCGACTGCCTCTTTAAATAGGATCATCTTAGATAATGAAAAGAGGGTTAACGCGCTCCTGGCCAATTTTCAGGAGTTCAGCAGAGACATGAAGGAGGTTTCAGATGCCAACAAGGAGGTAATTAGTGAAATCGTGGCTAACGTGAGGGAAACCACTATTCAACTCAAAGATGCGATTGAATCGTTTAACCAGATAGCCCAAAAAATTGAACGTGGAGAGGGTACCCTGGGGAGATTGGTACATGACACAAAGACTATCGAAGATCTCAATGCTACATTAGCCTCCTTAAAGAATGTCGCCGAGAAGATCGACTCTGGTAAAGGAACAATTGGTACATTGATTAATGATGAAGAGGTTGCAGAGAACTTAGGAGAAACGCTGCAGGGAATAAACGAGTACTTTACCAGGACCGATGCATTCAAATTTGATATAGATTTCCGCCTAGAGCAACTCACCCGGCACCACGACACCAAAACATATCTTGATCTTAGGATTCAACCCAAGGCTGATAAATATTATCTCCTCGGTCTTGTATCAGACCCTCGTGGAAGAGTAAGTGTTACGGATACCGTCACCACCGAGACCCCAGGTGGGGGGACAACAGTGACACATGAGGTAAAGAGTGAGAGAGATAGGTTGAAATTTAGTGCCCAGATAGCAAAGCGGTATCAAGATCTGGTGCTGCGTGGAGGAATAATAGAATCATCAGGTGGTGTTGGACTGGATTACTATCTTTTCGATGATCGGCTAAAACTAACCCTTGAGGCCTTTGATTTTGATATCGACAGAAGAGCCCACCTAAAAGCTGGGATAGATCTTTCCTTTTTTAAATACCTTTACCTTACCGCTGGGTACGATGATTTTATCAGCGACGAGGGCATGTCTTCCTTCTTTTTCGGTGGAGGCTTAATGTTCACCGATGATGACATCAAGTATCTCTTAACCAGTGCCCCCGTTCCAACACCATAGGGTAGTCAGTAGTCGGTCGTCAGTTGTTCGTTGTTGCGCTGGAAAAGCCAGGATGTATTCCAGACATGCCTTCATTCCGCCGCAATCTGATGGGGATGGGCCTGAGGGAATTTGCCCCACCCTCTGCTCTAAAGCGTACTAAAGATTGGTCATAACTCCCAGAGATTATGCGGAATCAGCTTTGCTGATTTCTTCCAATGGACAACTGACAACAAGCAACGGACGGTATTATATTAAATACGCAATCTTATAATAGATCAACTTTTGGTATTCAATAATAACCTCTCGGGCATATTTTCTCTTTTTCCACCAATCCTTTGGATCGAAAAGCTGGTAATGGGATGGGAGCGAGATTATCTCGACATCATCATCCTTAAAAACCTTTTTAAAGGTCAACCAGGCCCTCCGAGAATGGGTGAGTGAGGTGATTACGATCACTGACTTAAATCCCTTATCCAGCACCAATTTCCGTACCAATCTGACTTCATCTATGGTGCTGCCAACCCTCTCATCCGCTGAGAGAATCACCTTCTCCGGGATTTTAAAGCCCTCCATAATCAATTCAAATAAATCAAATCCAGTAGGATAGTTCTTGATCTGTTTCTTAAGGTAATCGAAACCATCTGGCTTCTCCTCTTTTGCTCTAAAAATGTAGGGTCCAAGACCCTGCCGGTAAGCATCAACCACCGCAAGGGCCCTCTCTACATCCCCTCCGGCAACACAGACAATGAGATCAGCCTTCTTTGGCTCAGCTTCCACAATAAGATACTTACCCATCTGGATTAACAAAGGAACACGATAAGATGACAGGAGGAAATAAATAATAACAAGAAAAATAATAACCCATCTAAGAATAGAAACCCCCCGTCTTGTCTTCTTCTTATCCGTTGTTCCCGGAAGCCCCAGTTCATCAGTTTTCTCTGAAAACTCCTCATCTCTGTAATCCATGATAAAACCTTCCCTGTCTAAAAAGTTTTGGCACTATCAAGTAACATGGTGACCGGCCCATCATTCACAAGGTGGACATCCATCATCTCCTGAAATCTTCCCTCGGCAACCTGAATACCCTTGTCCTTCAAAGAGGAGATGAATTGCTGATATAGACCATTTGCAACACGAGGATCAGCCGCCCTAATAAAAGAAGGTCTCCTTCCCTTTGTGCAGTCCCCCCAAAGGGTGAATTGTGATACAACCAGTGCCGCGCCACCTATTTCCAAAAGCGATAGATTCATCTTTCCCTTATCATCGCCAAAGATCCTCAGGTGAGCCATTTTCGATGCCAGGTAATCTGCATCGTCACTGTTATCCTCTGTACCTACGCCCAGAAAGATCAGGAGACCGTGACCAATCTCGCCCACAACCTCATTGCCAATGCGTACCTGAGCCATC
>JADFWK010000243.1 GCA_015223015.1 Pseudomonadota bacterium | reverse complement strand
GACGAAGAATCTAGTATCTGCCCACAAATCGTAGATTCTTCGCTCTCCCGCCTAGCGGGATCACTCAGAATGACATCTCAACCAAAAAAAAGATACCCATACCCTGGACTTTGACGTTACCCTGCTTTATTAACCGTGGTTGTTGACTTTATCAGTAAAGCATTTTAACATTCCTCGTCTTCATAAACCTTCTCGCTCTCTTCAGGACATGCTTATAAAAGATTACAAAGGCAAAGACACTCACAGAACATTAGGTCTCCAGCGGGGAAAGGCTGCAATCAAGCGGGAAACCTCATCGGTAAAGCCCGCACGGGTATTCATGTGGATAGGACTATGCGCCCTGGTGGTTTTTATCAACTATCTGTTTCTCGTACGCCTGGGACCGTTAGGCAAAAAAGAAATAACAATAGGACCGATACTCAGAGAAAATGCAAAGCCGGATACCTTTGAAGACTGGTTTGATAAGGGCTATAAGAAATATCAAGAAGGGGACCCTGTAGGAGCGGCCGAAGCATATGCCAAGGCTATCACGCTTAAACCAGAAGAAACAAGATCTTATTTTAACAGGGGAATTGTTTATATGACTATGGGAGAGTATGATAAGGCAATTGATGACTACAACAAGGTAATTGGATTGCGGGCAGATTACGCTGAGGCCTACCATAATCGAGGATGGGCCCACTTTCATAAGGGTCAGCTTGATCTTGCCATTCAAGATTGCAATCAAGCGCTTCTTCTGAACCCAGATATGGTACCAGTTTACCTTACGAGGGGAATGGCTTACAAAGCTAAAGGCTTGCTTGACATGGCAAAGAGTGATTTTCAAAAAAGCTGTGAATTAGGCGATAATGGTGGTTGCCAGGCATATGGAGAGCTTTCAAAAACAACGCATGATGGATCATGATCTGAGATTTTTCTTTGTGCGAGAGGGTAAGACAATTTCTTGAGTTTGTTGAGTTCCTTGGGCTCGTTGTGTTAAAGTATATGCACTCAATGAACACAAAAACGTCAGCAGTGGAACTATTCTTATCCGGCCTCTATGCTGACCCTGATGCAGGATGGGGTAATCATCAATCTCTTTTGTCCGCTCTCTTGCAAACACGATGAAGCCGATTCATGGGACACATATTTAATCAAAAATTGGCTAACCTCTATGAAGCTTGGGAAAAGTCGCCCGAAGGGGTGTCACTTGATAGGTTGAGTACTCAACTTATCATCCGCCTGTTAAAGCCACAGAGGGGGGAGAGGATTTTGGATATTGGGTGCGGCACAGGAAATCATCTCCTGCTATTTCACCGATTAGGGCTTGATGTGACGGGCATTGATGCCTCTCCCTATATGCTGGATATCGCTCGGTCAAGATTGGGCAATAAGGCGTCTCTGAAGATCGGCAGAGCAGGAGATCTACCTTTTGAGGATAACGAATTTGATGTGGCTACCCTCATTTATACATTAGAATTCCTTGATGATACATATGCAGCACTCCGGGAGGTTGGGAGGGTAGCAAAACATAGAGTCTTCGTAGGGGTACTCAATGGCCTGTCTCTGGGATGCATTGGTAACAAATGTTATGCACTGTTTCATGACACTATCTTTAGACAGGTACAGTTATTTACCCTATGGGGGCTGAAGAGTTCTGTGAAAAAGGCGTGTGGCAATGTGCCCGTGGAATGGGGAAGTGTCCAGGCAATGCCCTTCTTTTTGAGGAAATATAGTGAAAGGATTGAGATGTCGCCTGTGGTGCAATCCTCTCCATTTGGCAGATTCTTGGGTCTTGTCTTTGAGATGACCTATACCTTAAGAACAGAAGGCCTGAGGGTTACCGAAAGGTTGAAAAAAGAAGCAGAATCTCCAGCAGGGACCCCTGGTTTCTAAGGCTCAGACACTTTTAGCCCTTGACACAAAGCTATTGAATAATTAATCCTAAGCATATATTAATAGGCTTGAACGCTCAGTGCGAGAGTGGCGGAACTGGCAGACGCACTGGACTTAGGATCCAGCCCGCTTCGTCGGATAGGGGTTCGAGTCCCCTCTCTCGCACCAATTATGAATATTCATACGGTTACTAACCAAGCTGTGCCTCCCCGGGGCGGGCAAACCGAAGCCCGTCTGCCAAGCTCGCCCGCCTCGCAAGCGAGAGCGTTTCGGGCAGGTAGAGCGAGGCGACCCAGGGCACGAGCGGGCAGGTGTAAACCGATCGGCGCTCAAACACTTATAATTTTGCGCCTTAGTGGGAAATTCAGATACGTCTAATGAATCAGTCTTAGTGAGAAGGTATGGAAACAAACATTGAGGAAATAAGTCAGGTAAAAAGGCGTATCGATGTTGAAATCGACGCGGAAGAGGTAAACAAGAAACTGGATCAAGCCTACCGAGAGATTTCAAAAAGCGTCAAGGTGAAGGGTTTTAGGCCCGGAAAGGTCCCCCGAAGGATACTTGAGCAGTATTATTCAAAACAGATCTTATCTGACGTTAAGAGCGATTTGATAGAGAAATCTTTCTCTAAGGTGATAGAGGAGACCAGACTATTTCCCTTAGGAAGACCTTCCCTGGAAGATGGGGCCATAAGGCCAGGTGAAAGCTTTAAGTATACTATCCACATGGAGGTAAAGCCAGACTTCGAGCTAAAGGACTATATGGGAATTCCTGTGGAGAAAGAAATCTTAAATATTTCCGAAGATGATGTCGATAAGAAGCTTGAGGAAATAAGAGAAGCGCATGCTAACCTTACGTCCATTACTGAACATAGAGAAATACAAGACGCCGATTATGCGATTATCGATTATGAAGGCTTTTGGAATGAAAAACCCCTCAAAGACGTGAAGGGTCAGGATTTCCTAATCCAAGTGGGAAGTAAGAGTTTTTATCCTGAAGTAGAATCAGGCATAGTGGGTCTGAAAAAGGGGGCTGAAGAAAATATAGAGATTGATTTCAAAGAAGATTTTCATGATAAGCGATTGGCTGGCAAGCGGGTCACCTTCTCTATAACAATCAAGGATATAAAAAAGAAAGAACTTCCCGAATTGAATGATGATTTTGCAAAGGGTTTGGGTTCCGATATTAAATTCCTCAGCGATTTGCGGATGCGGGTAAAGGAAGATATTACCCTGCAAGAAGAAAGAAGGATAGACAGAGAGTTAAAAAAGCGCCTTCTCAGAAAAATAACGGGCGCTGTGGATTTTGAGCTCCCTGAAATCGCGGTTGAAAACGAAATCGAACGATCAATAGCCATGATTAAACAAAATTTTCTTATGAGGGGAGCCCAATTCGAATCGGCTGGCATTTCAGAAGAAAAGATGAGAGAGGATTTCCGGAAAGGCGCTGAAGAAAAGGTTAAGGAAGATCTTGTGTTAAGTAAAATAGCTGATTCGGAGGATATTGGTATTGAGGAGCATGAGATAAGGGAAGGTTTTCAGAAGCTCGCTGCTGAAACGGGAAGGGATCTGGCTACGCTTCAAAGATACTATGAAGAAAACAATTTAGTGGATTCATTCAAGAATCAGCTCTTCGTTGAAAAGATATTGAATCATTGTGTTCAAGGTGCTAACATTACTGAAGTAAAAGAGGTACCGACAGAGAGCCAAGAAGACAGAAAGGAACTATAGACATATGCTGATACCTATTGTAGTAGAACAAACATCGAGGGGTGAGAGGGCCTATGATATCTAC
The DNA here is from genome assembly GCA_015223015.1 of Pseudomonadota bacterium. Lineage (GTDB taxonomy): Bacteria > Desulfobacterota > DSM-4660 > Desulfatiglandales > B25-G16 > JADFWK01. Next base: position 4,939 of record JADFWK010000243.1, on the reverse strand, counting down.
TCACGCCTCCTCAAGGATAGAATCATTTTTATGGGTGAACAGGTAACTGATGACATGGCAAATATTATTATTGCACAGTTTCTGTTTCTGGAATCTGAAGACCCAGATAAAGACATAAATCTCTATATCAATTCCCCTGGAGGCTCAATCACAGCAGGGCTCGCTATCTATGATACCATGCAATATGTGAAACCTGATATCGCAACTATCTGCACCGGGCAGGCCAGTAGCATGGCTGCCCTTCTGCTAGCCTCTGGCCGTAAAGGAAAGCGGTTTGCCCTTCCTCATTCCAGGATCATGATACATCAACCGATGGGGGCAACACAAGGGCAGGCTACTGATATAGATATTCAGGCTAAGGAAATTATGAGGCTTAAACAGGAAATCAATGGGCTTTTTGCCCTCCACACAAACCAGGACATGAAGAAGATAAGGAATGATACGGAACGGGATTATTTCATGAGTGGCCAAGAAGCACTGGAGTATGGTATTGTGGACAAGGTGATTACTAAGAGGGAAATGGCAATTATGAAAAAAGATAAAGGGAGTAGAGCTAAATGAGCAGGAAAGATGATCCATCAGGAGAACTTGTTTGTTCCTTCTGTGGGAAAAGTCAAGATGAAGTGAAAAAGCTGATTGCTGGACCTTCAGTTTACATCTGTGATGAGTGTGTTTCTCTGTGTAACGAAATCATCCAAGAAGAATATGAGCAGAAAGAGAAAGACAAAGAGAGAGATTTTGCCCTTAAGCCCCAAGAGATAAAGCAAAAGCTCGATCAGTACGTAATCGAGCAAGAGAGCGCCAAAAAGGTTCTTTCCGTAGCAGTGCATAACCACTACAAGAGAATCGGAGCCAACCTTGATACCGAAGACGTAGAGATTGATAAGAGCAACATACTTTTGATCGGTCCTACCGGGTCAGGCAAAACGCTTCTAGCCCAGACGCTCGCACGAATACTGGACGTACCGTTTACCATTGCAGATGCTACTAACCTGACTGAAGCTGGTTACGTGGGAGAGGATGTTGAGAGTATCATTCTCAGCCTTGTTCAAATGGCAGACTATGACATCGAAAAGGCATCCAAAGGTATCGTCTACATTGATGAGATAGACAAAATTGCCAAAAAAACCGACAGCCCTTCAATAACCAGGGACGTTTCTGGTGAGGGAGTTCAGCAGGCTCTCCTCAAGATATTAGAGGGAACTGTTGCCAATATACCCCCTAAAGGAGGGAGGAAACACCCCCAACAGGATTTTATAAAGGTGGACACAAGAAACATCCTGTTTATCTGTGGGGGAACCTTTAATGGCCTGGAAAAGATAATCCGGTCAAGAATCGGGGCCAAAACAATGGGGTTTGAGGCTGACATCAGGGGGCAAGGAGAACTAGACCTCGAAAAAACGCTGTGTCTCGTTCAACCTGAAGATCTCCTCAAGTTTGGCTTGATACCGGAGTTTATTGGACGGCTTCCAATATTGGCATCCCTCGGGGAATTGAGCCTAGACGCCTTGGTGAGGATCCTGACAGAGCCCAAGAATGCAGTCGTCAAACAGTATGAAAAACTTTTTGAGTTTGAAGATGTAAAACTAACATTCACCAAGGATGCGCTGAAGGGTGTGGCCAAAGAGGCAGTTGATCGGAAATCCGGGGCACGAGGATTGCGGGCCATCCTTGAAAAGGTTATGCTGGATATCATGTATGATCTTCCGTCACGGTCAGGGGTGGCCGAATGTGTCATAGGTGAGGAAGTAATTCTCAGAAACGACCCTCCTCTCCTATTGTATGAAACCCAAATAGAATATGCCTAACAGGTACCTATGTTTAAGAAGAACGCTCTAGAAAATTTCTCAGGTCAGGGAAAAAAGCAGGTTCCACTACTCCCTCTCAGGGATATTGTTGTATTTCCCGGTATGGTAGTCCCGTTATTTGTGGGGAGGGAAAAATCCATTGATGCACTAAAACATGCATTATCCCAGGAGAAAGAAATCTTTCTGGCCACCCAGAAAAATGCCAAGATGGATGAGCCCAGCCTGAGGGACATATACTCTTTCGGTACCCTCGCTGCTGTTCTTCAGCTTCTTAAAATGCCTGATGGAACAGTTAAGGCCTTAGTGGAAGCAAAGGCCAGGGGCAAAATCAAGAACTATCTCCCTGACCTGGGTTTTTTTATGGTCGAAGTTGAGAAAACCGCAGAACACTACGAACCGACCCCCAAAATCGAGGCCCTTGTTAGGAGTATCCATTCCTCGTTTGAGTCCTATGCGGAGCTTAACCAAAAGATCGGTGATGATGTAGCTGACATAGTTGCCTCCACATTAGATCCATTCCAGTTAGTTTATACAGTGGCTGGCCATCTGACGGCAAAGATAAGAGAAAAGCAAGCCTTGTTGGAAATAGAAGATGTGGAAGGTATCCTCGAAAAACTATACAAGATACTTACCGCTGAGATTGACATACTCCAGCTCGAAGAAAATTTGAGGCACCGGGTTAAAAAACAGATGGAAAAGACCCAAAAGAACTACTATCTTAATGAACAGATGCGGGCGATACAAAAAGAAATGGGTACCCAGGATGATTTTGCCAGCGAGCTTAAGGATCTGGAGAAAAAAATAAAGAACAAAAATCTCCCCAAGGATGCTGCAGCAAAGGTAAGACAAGAATTCAAAAAGCTAAAAACGATGACCTCTATGTCTGCAGAAGCCAGTGTTGTGCGGAACTATATTGACTGGATTTTGTCACTGCCATGGCTCACCAAGACCAAAGATAAACTGAATATCCAGGAGGCTGAAGTTATACTCGAAGAAGATCACTATGGGCTTTCCAAACCCAAGGAAAGAATCGTGGAATATTTGGCTGTTCAGAACCTAACGAGAAAAATCAAAGGCCCCATCCTTTGTTTTGTTGGCCCGCCAGGTGTGGGCAAGACCTCCCTGGCCAAATCTGTGGCACGCTCTCTGGGAAGGAATTTTATCAGGCTCTCTCTTGGCGGAGTAAGGGATGAAGCCGAGATTAGGGGACACAGAAGGACATACATTGGGGCGATGCCTGGAAAGATTATTCAATATCTTAAGAGGGCAAAATCGAACAATCCTGTATTCTGCCTCGATGAAGTAGACAAGATGAGTACCGATTTCAGGGGTGATCCTTCGGCTGCTCTTTTAGAGGTACTTGATCCCGAACAGAACTATGCCTTTAATGACCACTATCTTGATCTCGACTACAATCTTTCAGAGATTCTTTTCATAACTACGGCAAATGATCTTGTTGGGGTTCCTCCGGCCTTGCAGGATAGAATGGAGGTTATTAGGCTCCCTGGTTATACGGAAATCGAAAAACTGCATATTGCAAAAAGGTTTCTGATAAAGAAGCAAATCCAACAAAACGGCCTTTCTGAGGATAATATCGCTTTCTCTGATCAGGCCATTTTAAGCATCATTAGGCACTACACCAAAGAAGCAGGGGTTAGAAACCTTGAAAGAGAAATAGCCGCGGTGTGCAGAAAAGTGGCTAAGGAGGTGGCCCAAAAAGGCAAATCTACCAAAGCGCGGATTAGCACAAATTCGCTTCATCGTTACCTCGGTGTATACAAATTTGAATTTGGCAAGACTGAGGAAAAAGATCAAATCGGTCTAGCTACCGGTTTAGCCTGGACCAGCGTCGGTGGAGAGTTGCTTCACATAGAGGCCACCATTATGCCAGGAAAGGGTAACCTCGAGTTGACCGGTACCCTCGGAGATGTGATGAAGGAATCAGCCAAGGCTGCGTTAAGTTATGTTCGCTCACGGGCAAGAAGGCTCGGGCTTCCGGACGATTTTTATGAAAAGGTTGACATTCACGTCCACGTACCTGAGGGTGGCACACCGAAAGATGGTCCGTCAGCAGGTATCACAGTTGCTACAGCGATTGCCTCAGCTTTACTGAGAAAACCGGTTAAGAGAAACCTGGCTATGACTGGCGAAATAACCCTGAGGGGCAGAATTCTCCCCATAGGGGGCCTCAAAGAGAAGATAATAGCTGCTCATAGAGTTGGAATAGGGAGGGTTCTGATCCCTCAAGAAAATAAGAAGGATATCGAAGAGATACCAGCAAAGGTTCTCAAGAAAGTCGAGCTAGTCCTTGTTGACCATATGGATGGAGTCCTCAAGGAAGCCTTCATACTGGTGGAGGGGGAGGAACTCTTTCTACCAGAGGGTGGGTTCCAGCCCTTTACGTTACCTATAGAAGAGGGCAAACCCGAGATTACTGCACATTAATGACGGGCGGGTAGCTCAGTGGGAGAGCATCGGCCTTACAAGCCGAGGGTCACAGGTTCAAATCCTGTTCCGCCTACCAGGGGACGTAGTTCAGTTTTGGTTAGAACGCCGGCCTGTCACGCCGGAGGTCGCGAGTTCGAGTCTCGTCGTCCCCGCCATTTCTTAAAAGGCGCTTGTAGAATTACCACAGTGGGGGTTAGACCTTCCCGTCAGGTATGACGGGAAGGTCGTCCCGATTCGATCGGGATCGTCCCCGCCAGAAAACATAAGGGGCTGGCCGTTTTGGCTGCGCCCCTTTTTTTCTTTTCTGGTTGCGGGTGGTTTTTTCTAAAAGGATTTGTCCTAAACAGAAGATTGACGAACTCGTAAAAAGTATTTTGTGAACGAGATTGAGCATTTTTGGGAGAAAAGCGCTTGGGATGTTCAGCGTTAAGAAATGCTAACTGTTTGAGGGACTTATACCGAGTTTTAGCATCTTAGCTGAACATTTCGAGTGCGCCCAAAATGCTCACGGATAGAACAAAATCAACTTTTTACGAATGCATCAAGATTAAGGCTATTTATTTGCTCTGGCTTCTCTACGGATTCCTAGGATTCAAAGTTAGGCTTGGGAAACAACTCTAACAGTATCTCCAAGTCCTCGATAGTGTCCGATTCCCTGAGGGACTCGGGTACTTTCTGTAAAG
>JADFWK010000242.1 GCA_015223015.1 Pseudomonadota bacterium | reverse complement strand
GTTTATATAGATGGAGCCTATGATTCTAAGGCTTATGGCTCAATAAACCATTTTGAATCGACCCAGTAAGGGGCCATGTCATTGGGCATAACCAAAGAAAAGACACCCATGCCCTGGACTTTGACGTTACCGTCTATGCTTTGCCTATTCCTTGACAGGGAAAGGGCTTTATCCTATGCTGTGGTCACTGAAAGGGGAGCTTTTATCAGCTATGACATCTAGAGAAATCGACAGCACACTCTCTCCTGGATTTTACTACTTTTCGGGTAATGAGGCAGTGGCCGAGGGGGCTATTGCTGCCGGATGCAGATATTACGCCGGCTATCCCATCACCCCCTCTAGCGAGACCATGGAGCGAATTTCCATACGGTTTAAGGATGTAGATGGGATATTCATGCAGATGGAGGATGAAATCGCCTCGATCTGCTCGGTCATCGGGGCTGTGTGGGCTGGGGCCAAGGCCATGACTGCTACCTCTGGACCAGGCTTCAGTCTTATGCAAGAAGCGATTGGCTATGCTGCCTTAACCGAAACACCTCTGGTTATCGTTGATATCCAGAGGGCAGGGCCCGGAACCGGCCAGGCAACCAGGGTAGCCAGTGGTGATCTTATGCAGGCCAAGTGGGGCTCCCACGGAGATTACCAGATTATTGCCCTATCTCCCTGGTCAGTTCAGGAGATGTATGACCAGACCATCGATGCCTTTAACCTAGCCGAGAAGTACCGGGTTCCCGTTTTCGTGATGGGGGAAGAGGCCATCGGCCATCTGAGAGAGCGAATGGAAGTAAAACCCACCGTTGACATCTTTGATCGGGCAAAAAAACCAGGGGCACCCCCCTTTGGCACTAACCAGGATGATGGTATTCCACCCATGCCGGCCTTTGGTGAGGGGGAAAGACTGCTAGTTACTGGGTCCACTCATAACGAACTCGGTATCAGAAAGACCGATGACACTGAGGTGCACGCAAACCTAGTGGCCCGGATCAATAATAAGATCCTGAAACACCGAAAGAGCATCATCAAGACCGAGTCTTACTACCTGGACGATGCCGAGATCATTGTTGTCGCTTATGGGTTTACTGCTAGAAGTTCCCTGTTTGCTGTGGATCGGCTCCGAAAGGAGGGCAAGAAGGTAGGCCTCCTGCGCCTCAAGACCATCTGGCCCTTTGCTGATGGAATCATTCATCAGATCGGGAGAGTGGCCAAGAAGCTGTTTGTCCCCGAGATGAACCGCGGCCAGGTGAGGGGCGAGATCATGAAATATGTTGCCTGTGAGGTGATCCCGTATAACCAGACAAATGGTGACATCATTCATCCTCATGAGATAATGAAGCAAGTAAGGAGCCTGCTATAATGGGCAGGGACCTGGAAAAATACCTCCGTCCAGAGGTGAAATCAACGCCCTTTTGCCCGGGATGTGGCCATGGTATCCTAATGAATCTCATCCTCCGCGCCATTGATGATCTCCAGTTGCGGATGGATGAGATGCTCTTTGTATCCGGCATTGGCTGTGCCGCCTGGATTCCCAGTCCTAACTTCAATGCCGACACCCTTCACACCCTTCACGGGAGGGCAGTTGCCTTTGCCACCGGGGCAAAGATGTTCAACCCAAAACTCAAGACCATGGTCATCAGCGGAGATGGAGACCTCGCCTCCATTGGGGGGAATCACCTCATTCACGCTGCACGCCGGAATATAGACCTCACGGTGATCTGTGCGAACAATATGATTTACGGCATGACCGGTGGACAGGTGGCCTCGACCTCCCCGGTGGGGGCGATCACCTCTACGACCACAGAGGGCAACATCTATCGCCCCTTTGATCTCTGCAAATTAGTGCTCGGTGCTGGTGCTCCTTATGTGGCTCGATATTCCGTAACTCAGCCTGTGTCCCTGATAGAGGCCATAAAGAAATCCCTCACCATAGAGGGATTTACCTTTGTCGAGGTGCTCTCAACCTGCCCCACCCAATTTGGGAGGAGGAATCGGTATGATTCGCCCACTGATATGCTGACCATGCTCAAGGAATCCTGCATCTCCAAACAAGAGGCTGAACAGCTAACACCTGAGGAACTACAAGGCAAGGTTATCACCGGGGAGTTTAGTGATGGGGGAGCTTAAGCAGATCCGTTTTTGTGGCTTTGGTGGACAGGGGGTTGTTCTTGCCGGGACGATCTTAGGATATGCTGCTATCAAGGACGGTAAGTGGGTGTCTGGCTCAAATTCCTATGGGGCTCAGGCCAGGGGGGGTTCCGCCAGATCTGAGGTTGTCATCTCAGATGACCCAATCAAGTTTCCCCATGTGATTGAATCGGATATCCTTGTTGTGCTCTCCCAAAGTGCATATGACGTATACATAAAAAATGTGGCTGAAAAGGGTGCCCTGGTAATCTACGACGATTTGATGGTCCAACCCTCCCATCTGAGAGGTGTTAAACAAATTGGTGTACCAGCTACCAACACAGCGATTCATGAGTTAGAGAGCAAGCAGGTGGCCAATATGGTTATGCTGGGAGCGTCTGTGGCCATAACCAGGATAGTAAACAGGCAGGCCCTGATTTCATCCATCATTGAAAATGTTGCGGAACGATTCAAGGACGTGAATGTCAAGGCCCTGGAGGTTGGATTTAAACTCGGTGAGGGCATAGAGTAAGAAGTAAGTAGTAAGGAGTAAGCAGTAGGCAGTGGGACAAGAGATACAAAGGAGGTGTCTTTGTCTGCTTGATGCGGATGCGACGAACAACATATTTTGCAGTTAGAGGGGAATTGACAACCCAATAAACCCAACAAACTCAATAAACCCAACAAACTCAATAGACCCAACAAACTCAATAAACTCAACGAACACAACAAACCCAACAAACCCAACAAACCCCCGCCCGCCTCGCCTGAGCGAGAGCGATGGCGGGCAGGCAAGTAACCCAAATGGCAGTAGAAGGAAGAACTCATAAACCGGTGGTAGATAGAGATCTATGCCAGAGCTGCAGTGTGTGCCTCAAGGAATGCCCTGCTGAGTTGTTTCCAGAGCTCAGGTCCGATGAGGATACAACAAGAGGATATGTTTATTCGAACACGGATCTGGCGAGCAGGGGGGTTTTCCCTCCTTGTTTTGGCGCATGTCCGCTTGGGCAGCAGGTGCGGGACTATGTGAAGTTATTAGAGGTTGGAAAGGTGAAGGAGGCACTGCTTGTGATCCGTCAGGACAACCCACTTCCGGGGGTGTGTGGCTATGTATGTCACCATCCCTGCGAACAGGCTTGTATCCGCGGCAGTTGGGATGATCCGGTATCTATACGGGAACTGAAGCGATATGCTGCCCAATATGAGATGGATCATAGGAGCGTGATCGTGGAAGTGCTTATCCAACGGAAGGAGCCCGCTCGAGGAAAGAAAGTGGTTATTGTGGGAGCTGGCCCTGCAGGGCTTGCCTGTGGGTTTGAGTTAGTTATGCGGGGATATGGGGTTACTGTTATGGATGCCCTTGCCCAACCTGGTGGGATGTTGGTAGGCGGTATACCATCTTTTCGCTTGCCGCGGTATGTGGTTGACCATGATGTGGGCATTATCCGGTCTCTTGGGGTGGAATTTCTATCCTCGGTTAGGATAGGTCGGGATGTGTCTCTGCCGGAAGTGATGAGGGATGGTGCAGAGGCTGCTGTTCTGGCCACAGGTGCATGGACGGATCTGACACTCGATGTTCCTGGGGAAGGTGCAAAGGGATGTCTGAAGTGTCTCGATTTTTTGGGTGTCGTGAATACGGGACAGAATGTGGAGCTTTCTGGTAGAGTCTTCGTGGTTGGAGGGGGTAACGCAGCTATTGACACCGCCCGCAGCGCTCTCAGGCTGGCAGCCGAGCAGGTGATCGTTGTGTATCGCCGGAGCAGGGAGGAGATGCCCGCGAATCACGAAGAGGTTGAAGCCGCTATTGAGGAAGGGGTAGAGGTGCAGTATTTGCTGGCTCCAAAAAGGATTCTCACTGAAAATGGAAGGGTTACTGGGTTGGAGTTAGTGAGGATGGAGCTCGGTGATTTTGATGAGACTGGAAGGAGGAGGCCTGTCCCCATTGCGGGAAGTGAGTACATAGAAGAAGCAGATGTGATAATCCCTGCTCTTGGGCAACGTCCAGGGGTATCGTTTGTAGATGTAAAGGCTATTTCTGAGCATGACACAATTACCCGTAATCCGTCGGGGATGGTGCCAGGATATGAAGGGTTGTTCGCAGCAGGAGATGCAGTGAGTGGGCCTTCTACCGTGGTTGAGGCGATGGGATCAGGGAAGGCTGTGGCACAGCAGGTCATGGACTATCTTGAAGGGATGCCGAGGCGATGATAAATCTAAGTTGTGTGAGAGAGAAGAGGCCGAGAGGATCCAGGGATAGTGTAGTTGAGATTGATTTTGACCGCCATGATCCTTTAATGACATCTGAAGAAGCTCAATACGAAGCATCCCGCTGTTTGGGGACGGTAAGCTGTGAGGCATGTGATGTATGCAGACTTTTGTGCCCGGATCTCGCTATTACTCGGGATAGTCTAACAGGGGAAATTCATATTGATTTGGACTATTGTAAAGGATGCGGAATATGTGCCGCTGTATGCCCAAAGGGGGCAATAACCATGGTCTTGGAAGAGTAGTTAAGCAGTGGTTAGTAATAGAGTTTTTTATGTAATTCATGCAGCTTACGTTCCAGAATTAATGTAATAGATTATTAGCGTTCAAAAGTTGAGGCATTGAGGTTTGAAAAGGTAATGGCTGTTTCTTGAGGAAATTGGCATTACCAGTCAGATAAACTGATTCTCATCATGTGGCTGAAAAATAAGAACCGGACCTCAACTTTTGAACGTTTCCAATAAATTAATTCTCCGAAAAGGTATGCTATTCTCAAGCGCCTGCAAGAAGGATTTCCTAGTGAGCTATCACTGGATGATAAATCCAGCATAACCTACAACATGGCTATAGTCCCCACTGACATCTCCTGATGTTGCATATGCTACCTGGTTTGCCTTAGTTGCTCCCAGTTCTTTGGCTGCCACGAGGGCCACTGTCGTTGGTATTACGCCGCACATTGATATGTTATTAGTAAACACGGTATCTAAGAGGCCACTAGGATCCAAGGAAAGAATTTTTTCTATTGCTAATTGGTCCTTTTTCTGAGCACTTTCATGAGATTCATAATGGGTCATATCGGTACTGGCTATGATGACCACAGGCTTTCCATATCTGTTTATAGCCTTAGCTATGGCCATGCCCATTTCCTCACAGGTTTGAAAATCGGCCGTGCTCAGAACAACAGGGACAAATTCGAAGCTCGGCTGGACATATTGAATAAAGGGTAACTGCACCTCTATTGAATGTTCGTTTATGTGCGCCTGATCATCAGCCCGTAGCCACCTAGATTCTTCAATCATAAGATGAGCCAGTTTTTCATTGATAGCGATATCACCGCCAGGCATCCTCCATTTTCCCTGTGCCATAACAGCAAATGGGGCTCCAAGACCATGGTGGTTGGGACCCATCACTATCACATCCCTCGTAATCTCAGCGATGGAGTAAACAGCCCCGGCAATATTACCTGAATACACATAACCAGCGTGGGGAGATACCAAGGCCAGCACCTTTTCCTTTTTCTCGACCTCTTTTATCCTGGCGGAAAGATCTTTTTTCAGATCCTGCTCTTTACCCGGATAAAACTGATTAGCTACTGCTGGTTGACGTATCATTTTGATCACCTCGTTATTAATTAATCCCTTAAACCATCCCGCAGTAGCGGGGTGGTCCCAGCTCTGCTATGCGTGTTAGATAGTGATTTGTGATGCCCT
>JADFWK010000037.1 GCA_015223015.1 Pseudomonadota bacterium | reverse complement strand
GGGGCAGATCACACAAGCGAATGTAGCACCCCTTCACTATATATTGCTCATTCCGAAGTGATTTCCTTATTATAGTGCTACAATTTATTCTTGAAAAAGGGAAAGGGAACATTCAACATTTCAACAGGCATGAGAATGGCTACATAGTTTTCCCTCCATCGATTGATAGAGCCTGTCCAGTCATAAAGGCGGATTCATCCGATGCAAGATACGCAGCCAATGCAGCCACTTCCTCTGGTTTTCCCACTCGGCCCAATGGTACCTGGTCGATAAAATCCTGCAGAGCCTTTTCTGGATCTGTACTTGTATTTACACGCTCTTTCCAGGACGGTGATTCAATCACACCGGGGCAAATTGCATTTGCCCTGACACCCTTTTTAATGAAGTCGGTTGCTACACTTTTTGTTAAAGCAATGATACCTGCCTTGGAGACCGAATACACAGCCCGATTTTTCAGTCCAATAAGGCCAGCAACTGAAGATATGTTAATAATAGCACCGCCCTCCTGTCGGATCATCTCTTTGACAGCAAGTTGGCATAAATAATACATCCCTTTAAGATTAATGTCCATGGTACGACGCCAGATTTCCTCTGAAACATCCAGCAATGTGCCTCCTGTGACAATGCCAGCCACATTACAAAGCACATCTATGCTCCCAAGGTTGGATATTACCCATTTCACCACACGCGTGCAATCAGTTTGTTTCGAGACATCGCCAGTTTGTGCATAGGCCCTGAATCCGCTTGTATTAATCGTAGTTGCTACACGTTCCGCTTCAATCTGATTACTATCCATCCCCACCACACAGGCTCCCTCGCTGGCAAAACGAAGACAGATACTTTCACCAATTCCTGCTCCGGAACCCGTAACAAGGGCAACCTTATCTTTGAGTCTTTGCATTTTACTCATCTATGTTTTTCTGGATTAAGGTAATGTAAATTCGCAATCACTGCTTGAGCTTTTCCATTCACAAATGAGAAGCTCTTTTCGCTGGGCCAGACTACATAAGGGTTTGCGCATGGAAACATCACCAGGGAAGCGAGGTTTCGCTCGAGCTGTGCTATCACTACAGCCGCTTACATTCTCATGCCCCTCTTCTTTATTCCCAAATTATCCTTTTCCACTTCGTATGCGATTTCCACCCACTCACACAAAAGCTGCCGGGTGTCTTTCGGGTTTATGATGTCCTCTATTCCAAAAGTTTCTGCGGTTCGAAAAGGAGACGAAACAGTTCTATAGGTGTCTTGCAATGTATCCAGGTAAGCCTTTGGATCCTCCGCTGATTCAATTTCTTTTCGATGTGCAGCATACACACCTCCCTCTACAGGAATATTTCCCCACACCGCAGAAGGCCACGCATAACGCCAACAAAACTGCATCCCTGTCTTCTGCGCTGCTCCAGCAACACCGAAACATTTTCGAACGTATATCACAGCCAAGGGCACACTGGCCTGCGCCATTGCAAAACTTGCCCTCACGCCTTTACGAATATTTCCATGAATCTCATTTTTTAACCCAATGGTAAATCCCGGCTGATCAGAGAGATTAATAATCGGTAAATGAAACGTATCACACATATCAACAAACCGGATAAACTTCTCTGAAACGTCGTGACTAAATGAGCCTGCAAGAAATCGTGGGTCATTTGCCAATAGGCCGACCGGATATCCATTCATTCTCGCCAACGCAGTAATTTGAGACCGGCCTTGATATTTCCCTATCTCAAAAAAGGACCCACGGTCAACAATACAATCGATAATCCTACGCATTTCATAGGTCTTTCTTCCATCCTTTGGAATAATTGATACCAGCTCCTCTTCCTTGCGTTTCGGGTCATCCTGTACGCTCTGCTCAATGGGGGGCATATTCCACACATTAGGCGGCAAGTAGGATAGAAATGTCTTTATTTGCTGCAGGGATTCCTCCTCGCTTTCAACTATATTATCCACCACACCTGATACATATCCATGAATCTTATAGCCTCCTAACTCTTCCTTTGACAAGTCTTCCGCACACGCTGCCCTCACCAAAGGAGGCCCGCCCACAAAGACCTGGGTGTGTCCTTTTACCATGATAGAAAAATGGCTCTGCACCAGATACATGGCAGCCAGCCCTGCTATTGCCCCAAACCCGGCAGCCACTATAGGTACTTCGGACATCATATCAACCTGGTCCTGTATCGCCTCATCATTCCAAGTCGGAAGCTCTGTATACCCAATATCCAAAATCTCTTTGATAGAACCTCCAGCACCCTCCAGCAATCGAACCACAGGCAGCTTCAGCCGACGAGCCATTTTGGCAAAATAGGCGTTTTTGGCCTTATACATCCTTCCGACAGATGCTCCCTTTATTGTGTAATCGTCACCGGTTACGGCAATTCTTCGACGATCTACCTTCATGATCCCTGTCACAAGAGGACAAGGGGTGATATCAATAAGCTTGTCACCCTTTTCCTTATCATATGACGGGACTCCAGCTAAGATTCCTCTTTCAAGAAAGGACCCTTCATCAGCCAGAGAATCAATCCTCTCTCGTACCGTCATTTTGCCAGCCCGGTGCTGTTTAGCCACATTCTCCTCACCGCCCAACTGGTAGGCCGCTTGCTTTCGTCGCTCCAGTTCTTCTATTTCATTCTTCCACATAAATGCCTCCCAATCTCCTATTTAGCGAAATTCGTTTGCAGAATATTTCGTTTGACGCCACTTATTCATTCACGTCCCCTCATTGAACCTCCGGCCTGAGATATCCCCAATAGAAGCCATTGATCTCAATTCAATTTCGACTGGTTTTTTATGAGATATTTTAACGTATACGTCAAATCAGGGAAAAGGCCTCACGCCTTATGAAAGTCCAAACATTTCCACAAAAATTGATGTTATCCAAAATCTTGAACAGTCTACAACAGATAATCTCAATCACCATCAGCTCGGCTGTTTAGACAGGCTTCAAGGCTTCCATTGAAAACCTTTCAAAGACAAATTTTTTAGTGCGCTTGGTACTGTCCCCTCCATACATAACAGCAAGTGAAAGCCACACTGTAAAAAGCACTTTAGGGCTCTCGATAAAAAACTTGAGACTTTGCGCCACAGCCTGATCAAGATGGAAATTAGTGCTAACTAGATCTCCGAAAGCACGAGATATTATATTAAAGGAACATAGAGATATTTGCAACGCTATTGAAATGAAGGAAGGGGAAAAAGCGAAGAATTTCATATTACATCATTGTAAATTGCTGGAAGATAGTTGGGATGATTTGCTTCGACTGCCTTAGAAAGGTGTTATGCTTAAGCCACTCCAGTTAGATACAGAAGGGCCCCTTGAACTCTGCCCTTCGGATCATTCTTACCGCCCCTGAAGACAGCAGGATCCTCAAAACCCTTGTGAATAATCTCCTTTCCTTCTGGAAAAAATGGGCGCGTCTGCCTTGCATGGTAACAGACGATAACCACATAGCCTCAACCCATATCAAAGAATTCATTCACACTCTTTGAACGATGAGATGCGATATCGATCCCTCATCTTCCATGCCAGATTACCAACTATACCGTCCTTATAAAACTGCCACCGTTGCTAACCATTTATGAAAACAGAGTAGCTGAGGCCTGTTTAAAAGCCGGTCTGAAGAT
>JADFWK010000241.1 GCA_015223015.1 Pseudomonadota bacterium | reverse complement strand
GATGAGAATCAATTTATCTAACTGGTAATGCCAATTTCCTCAAGGCCTGCCCGCCATCGCTCTCGCTCAGGCGAGGCGGGCGGGCGATATCTCATAGATTCCGCTTTCCGTGAAAAGCCGGATTTTGCGGTGGCCATATATGAACAGCCATTACCTTTTTAAACCTAAATGCCTCAACTTTTTAACGTTACCAACAATTTACTATAGCACATATTTCTTCACCAATACAAGCCGCCAATGCCTGGCACCGTTGGAGGGTTCCTATCTCAAGGAGCGAAAGACTAAGCGAGAAGGCGCTTAAGGAACGCGCAAGCATTGCCGTTATGATAGTGTGCAAGGCACGAGAGCGAGCAGAGAGATCTTAGGGTTGGTCAGTGGCAAGGCCACCTTTCTGTGTAACCGTTCAGAGGTTCAGGGAAAAGAAAATTTTGACTACTCGCCGTGTTGTGTAGTATGAAAATATTCTTTATGATTCTATCTGTTGGGGGATACAAGAAATGCGCGCATTTCCAAGGATCGACCGGTTACCACCCTATGTATTCGCTACTGTTGATGAGTTGAAGATGGAGGCGAGACGAAAGGGTGAAGATATTATTGATTTAGGAATGGGCAACCCGGATTTGCCCACACCCAAACATATCGTAGACAAGATGATTGATGCAGTTCAGAAGAGCAAGAACCATAGATATTCTGCCTCGAGGGGCATCACCAGACTCCGGCACGCCATCTCTGATTGGTATAGGGCTCATTTTGGGGTTGAGATAGACCCGGACGAGGAGGCTATTGTGACGATTGGGGCAAAAGAAGGGATCTCCCATCTGGTTTTAGCCACCATATGCCCCGGTGATGTCGTGTTTGCGCCTGACCCCACGTATCCCATTCATCCCTATTCAGTGGTTATTGCAGGAGGTGATCTGAGAGGGATACCGATTGGGCCTGATAGAGATTTTTTTGAAGATCTCTTGACAGCCACAAAACAGACCTGGCCGAGACCGAAGATGTTGATCATCTCTTATCCCCATAACCCGACTACTGGTGTTGTGGACATAGGCTTTTTCAAGAAGATAGTGGAGTTCTGCAAAGACCATGAGATGATGGTCATTCATGACTTTGCCTATGCGGATCTCACCTTTGACGGGTATAAGCCCCCAAGTTTTCTCCAGGTGCCAGGGGCCAAGGAGATAGGCGTGGAGTTTTATTCTCTCACCAAGAGCTTCTCCATGCCTGGCTGGCGGGTAGGTTTTTGCGTTGGCAACAGGGAAATAGTGGCCGCCCTGAGGAGGATAAAGAGCTATTTGGATTATGGTATTTTCCAGCCCATACAGATTGCTGCTATTATTGCCTTAACAGGATCTTATGATTGTGTGAGTGAGATAGTAGAGGTTTACCAGAAGAGGCGGGATACCTTGATCAGTGGCTTGGAAAGGATCGGCTGGAAAATAGAGAAACCGAAAGGTACCATGTTCGTGTGGGCAAAAATACCCGAGGGTTTTTCAAAGATGGGATCTGTCGAGTTTTCAAAATTGCTGGTAAAAGAGGGTAGGGTAGCTGTTTCGCCAGGCATAGGTTTTGGGCAATATGGTGAGGGATATGTCCGTTTTGCACTGGTCGAAAACTACCATAGGATTAACCAGGCAGTGAGAGGGATCAAAAAGGTACTGTAGGAGGGCACAAAGATGCCTCAGGTAACGGTCGGCTTGATTGGCTTCGGAACAGTGGGGGCCGGCATGGTGGAAGTCCTGGTTCATAACCGGGAATTGATAGAGGATAGGGTTGGTGCGGCGATTGTTCTAAAAAAGATCGCAGATCTGGATATTCACTCGGATCGCGGAGTAAAGGTAGATCCCGCCTTGCTTACCACTGATGCAATGGAGATAATCGATGATCCGGAGATAGATGTAGTTGTTGAACTGATTGGGGGCTGTGATCAGGCCATGGAATTTATCTCAATGGCCATGGAGAGAGGCAAGCACGTAGTGACGGCTAATAAGGCGCTCATTGCCCAATACGGCAAGCAATTGTTTGAGGCAGCAGAACGGTGCGGTGTTGACATTGCCTTTGAGGCGAGCGTGGCAGGAGGTATCCCTATCATTAGGGCCCTGAGAGAGGGCCTGGCTGCAAACCAGATTGAGGCAGTACTGGCTATCTTGAATGGAACGTCAAATTATATTCTAACCCGGATGACAGAGGAAGGACTCTCTTTTGATGAGGCACTGGCACTCGCACAGAGGCTGGGATATGCAGAGGCTGATCCCAGTCTGGATATTGACGGAAGTGATGCTGCCCACAAACTGACCATTATTGTTTCTCTGGCTTTTGGTTTCCCTTGTATGTATGAGGATGTGTATAAGCAAGGGATTGACAAGATTTCTCCTGAGGATATAAGGTTTGCCGGTGAGTTTGGCTACTGCGTGAAATTGTTGGCAATTGCAAGAAAGGTGGATGGTCAGATCGAGGCTAGGTTACACCCAGCTTTTGTTCCTTTGGATCATATCCTGGCAAACGTCAAAGAGGCTTATAATGCCGTGTATATCGAAGGTGATTTTGTCGGGCCCACCCTCTTCTACGGGCTTGGTGCCGGTAAGAGACCCACAGGGAGTGCCGTTGTGTCTGATATAATGGATATAGCCAGAAATCAAGTAAAGGGCATTTCACGGCGGGTTTCACCGCTCTCTTTTGCACGCTCTCCCGCTACGGAGCTGTCTCTGAGACCTATGGATCAGGTAAGCACTGATTACTATTTTCGATTTTCAGCAGTAGACAGACCTGGGGTACTCTCTAAGATATCTGGAGTTCTGGGTGCCAACAATATCAGCATCGCCTCTGTTATTCAAAAATCGAGAGAGGCACATGGCTCTGTGCCTGTGGTAATGCTCACCCACGAGGCAAAGGAGAGGGATGTCAGAAAATCCCTGGAGATCATCGATCAACTGGATATAGTAACTGAAAAGACGGTCCTCTTTAGGGTGGAAAGGAAGACAGGTATCTGAATGTATGTAGTGTGTCCGGATCTCGAAGGGATTCTGGTGCCTGAAATCTGGATTAATGTGGCAGAAAAGGCTGGAATCGAGGAACTCCGCTTGACTACCAGGGATGTCCCTGACTACGATCAGTTAATGAGAGGGAGGCTCGAGATCCTAAAAAGAGTTAACCTGAAGATCAGAGATATCCAAGAGATAATCCAATCCATGGAACCTCTTGATGGGGCACTTGAGTTTTTGGAATGGATAAGAGAGAGATTCCAGATCATTCTTGTTTCCGATACATTTGTCGAATTTGCTGACCCCCTCTTAGAGAAACTGAACAGACCTACCCTCTTCTGCAATTCCCTTATCATCGATGCCGACGGTACCATAGCCGATTATCAGCTTCGACAAAGGGATGGCAAGCGGCATGTAGTAGAGGCACTCAGGGGCTTGGGCTTTGAGGTAATTGGCATTGGAGATAGCTACAATGACAGCACCATGCTCGAGGCGGCAAATTACGGGATACTGTTTCGGCCACCTCAGAACATAAAAAATGAGTTCCCCCATTTCCCGGTTATTGAAACCTATGAGGAGCTGAAATTGGTGCTGGAGGGGTATTTGCGGAGAGTCTATTAGATGTATTCATAGCTCGAGATCTTAACATTTATCTCAAGTTTTTTGCTCGTTTATTTGGGTAACGGTTAGGGTAACGAAGCCTGCCCGCCATCGCGAGCGCTCAGGCGAGGCGGGCGGGCCCGTATCGGTAACGTTTAAGGTAACGTGGAAACATGAAGACCAATGACGTTACCGAAAAACGAAACGGGCATCGTAACCTACAAACGTTACTCAGTATTTCGTTTTTTACTTACATTGTGCCTTGTCGGTTTGAGGCGGAGCTTCGCTAGATGAAAGAGAGAAGGTGTATTACTAAGTACCGGGTGATCTATGGTGACTGCGACTCAATGGCTATAGTTTACTACTCAAACTACCTCAGGCTCTTTGAGATCGGGAGAACAGAGTTGTTACGGGAGCAGGGCTTAACATACAGGGAAGTTGAGGACAAAGGATTTTTTTTACCAACAACCGAAGCATATGTGAAGTACACTAAACCCGCTCGGTATGACGATCAATTAACCATTGAGACTGTGATTGGTTTCGTAAAAAGGGCTAGCAGCAGGTTTGATTATACCATATACAGAGAGGAGGACATAATCGTCCAGGGCTATACAATCCATGCTTGTTTAGATAGAAATGACCGGATAGTGCGGTTTCCTGATTTTCTGCTTACTATATTGAAAGGAGCGTGAATAATGAACGTGCTTTTTTTTGGACCCAACGGGAGTGGAAAGGGAACTCAGGGAGCAATCATAAAAGAGAAATATGGTGTATCCCATATTGAAACAGGAGTTATATTTAGGGAGAACATATCAAAGGGAACGGAACTCGGGAACAAGGCCAAGGTTTCCATAGATAAGGGAGAACTGGTGTCTGACGACGTAACCATCCCCATGGTTCTTAATCGGCTTAAAGAGGCAGATTGCGCGTCAGGCTGGCTTTTGGATGGTTTCCCACGAAATCTTAACCAGGCTGTCAGGCTGAATGAGGCCCTGGCCAAGGAGGGTATCAGGGTAGATGTGCTCATTGAAATTATCCTAGAGCGCGAAATTGCAAAAAAGAGGATCATGGGCCGCAGACTCTGCGTGAATGATAACAATCATCCGAACAACGTCAATATTGAGGCCATCAAACCAGATGGCGATAAATGCAGGATATGTGGTGGAGAACTGAGGAAACGGGATGATGACCAGGATGAGACCGCAATTGATCAGAGACATGGTATTTACTACGACACCAAAAGCGGCACTCGCGCTGCAGTAGAATACTTCAAGGGCTTATCAAGGAGGGACGGTATTCCGGCTGTTGTTGAAGTGGATGGAAGAGGGAGCGTTGAAGAGGTCACCAAAGAGCTGATGGAGAAATTAGGCAATTTAAGTTTGAAGTGAACTAAAGTGACTAAAGTGAGCTAAAGTTATGTGTCAGCAAGGGGGTGGCCGTAGGAGCCGTTTACGTCGTAGCTGTGGAATTCGGACGTTGCTGCAGGCCAGCATTTGAACTTTAGGCACTTTAGGCACTTATAACTTTAGGCACTTACATAAAGGAGTTATCGTGGAGTATTCAATTAGTCCAGACGGAGAGAAATTTGCCCTCCCCCAGCAAGATGATTACGAGAGAGAATATAAGAGACTCTCCGAAATCACAAAAAGAGAGCGGGAAAAGGGAAGGGAAATAGTTATTGTTATGGGCCTCGGGTTTGTTGGCGCGGTTATGGCGGCAGTTGTGGCAGATAGTGCTGTTAAAGACACAGGAGAGCCTAATAGGTTCGTGATCGGCATGCAGAGACCGAGTACCCGAAGCTTTTGGAAAATTCCCTTGTTTAATAAGGGGATTTCCCCGGTGAGTGCTGAAGATCCGACTGTGCAGCAATTAATAGAGCGCGGTGTCAGAGAGAGAAAAACCCTAACAGCTACCTATTCATACGATGCCTTAAAACTCGGAGACATTCTGGTGCTGGATGTCCAGTGTGATTTCATAAAAGAGGAGCTCGGAAATCTTCATAGTGGCCACGCTGAAATAGGCGCTCTTGAGGAAAGTTTCAAGATCATCGGTAAACTCATTGAGCCCACGTGTCTTGTCCTGATCGAGACAACGGTGCCTCCGGGAACAACCGAGTATATCGCCTATCCCATCATCAAGATGGCTTTTAAGAAGAGAGGAATCGAAACTGAACCTCTTATCGCCCACTCTTTTGAGCGGGTGATGCCGGGGCGAGATTATGTAAGATCCATTCGGAATTTTTGGCGGGTCTGTAGTGGTATCAATAAAGAGAGTGAGCAGAAGGTAGTCAAGTTCTTGAACGAGGTTATCGACGTTGAAAACTATCCACTAACGGTTCTCGAAAGACCTATTGAGAGCGAGACATGCAAGATTG
>JADFWK010000036.1 GCA_015223015.1 Pseudomonadota bacterium | reverse complement strand
AATATCTGATGATGCGAGTCCCTCACTTGCCTCTCTGAGATCTCAAAGGGTTGCTCTCAGGAGGGGAGTGGAGAAAAAGTTAGATAATATCCTCAGCGGCCTTGATCTTAGCGAGGAAAAGCTTATATCAATGAGAGACGGGCGGTATATTGTTTCCATAAGAACTGACAAAAAGAATTACCTTACAGGGATTGTTCATAGTTACTCCAGGACCCATTCTACCTGTTTTACGGAACCCCTGGCAGTGGTAGAGGAAAACAACCAGTTAGTTGAACTCACGGATAGGGAGAGAGAAGAGGAGAGAAGGGTTTTAGAAGGACTTACAAGGCTTGTGTCTGAGGCTTCATCTGAGCTCATTACCTGTTTAGAAATCATGGGAAGGATCGATGGCCTGTTTGCCAGGGCAGAATTTAGTAAGGCCATACATGGAATAAGTCCTATTCTCAGCTCAGAGAACGTTATTTACCTCTTAGATGCCCTGAACCCCATACTCCTTTCCCTGTACCTTGAATCCAGTAAGGAGGAGAGGACTGCGAATGTAGAAAAGGTCATCCCTGTAGAGATCAGCCTTAATGCCGAAAAGAGCATCCTTATCATTTCAGGCCCAAACAGGGGTGGCAAAACTGTGGCTTTAAAGACAATTGGGCTTTTGGCCCTTATGGCTCAGGCTGGCATGCACATTCCTGCTGCCGAAGGAAGCAGGATAGGGGTTTTTGATAACATTCTCGCCCAGATCGGGGATGAGCAGGACATAGCAATGGGACTGAGCACTTTTTCTGCACGCATGGAACATCTCAAGGAGATTCTGGAGGAGGCAAGTGAAAGTTCTCTGGTAATACTGGACGAACTTGGGACCGGTACAGATCCGGAAGAGGGCACCTCACTGGCCATGGCTATTCTGGACTATCTTTCAGAGCAGGGGTCTCTGACTGCAATATCTACCCACTATCAGAAACTAAAAGGCTATGGCCTGATTAACAAGAAGGCCCAAAATGCATCTGTCGAATTTGACTATGAGAAGGGCAAACCTACGTTTCGATTGCTCACAGGCATGCCGGGTGTAAGTCATGCAATTGAAATAGCTCGCGATATAGGGCTCATGCCGGAAACAATCGATAAGGCTGCTGCGTATCTGGGAAAGGAGCGGGGAGGGTCTGATCTGATGATTGAGGATCTTGCTCAGATGCTGGAGCAGGTAAAGAAAGACAAAGATGCTGTTACTATTGCAAAAGAAGAATACACGCTATCGAAAAAAAGATTAGATGAAGAAAGGGCCTTCTTAGGTGAGCACATCAACGAGATACTAGGTCAAAAAAAGAAGGAGGCAGAGGGGATCTTAGCTAAAGCAAAAAGCGAATTTAGCGAGGCAATAGAATTCATAAAGGAAAAAGGCCCTGCTGGCCAGGCTGAGGCTACCAAACGATACCTGAAGGCAAAGGGAGATCTGGTCGAGGTTATGGCAGAAATGACACAACCAGGATGGTCAGGTAATCATGTTGCATTTTCTGCTGGTCAGACAGTCTATCATAAACAATGGAAAAAGAGCGGTGTAGTGCTTGATGTGGATGAAACCTCCGCAAAGGCACGGATCAAGATAGGAAATCTAAAGCTCACTGTTGATTCATCTGGGTTGACCCCAGATCCAGAGGCTTCTCCTCAACAGGAAAAAGTCAAGAGAACGGGAAAGCAGTGGTCAATTTCATCCTCACCGATGGATCAAAAAGACCTAAATCTCATAGGTTGCACTGTTGCAGATGCGCTTCCCCTTGTGGATAAGATGATAGATCAGGCCTTGGTTCACGGGTATGCCAGGGTAAAGATAATTCATGGTGTCGGTTCTGGGAAATTAAGGAAGGCTATCAGAGAACATTTAGAAGAAAACCTGAATGTCAGGGATTTTAACTCTGGAGGTGGGGATAGGGTCAACGATGGCATAACGGTAGTTGAGCTTTAGAAGTGCCTAAAGTTTAAGTGTTGACCTGCCCAGATAAAGTAATCTTAAGGCCAACTTTTACTGTCTTTTTTTGCGAATTATCCGTAATGCTAGACATAACTTTAGCTCACTTTAAACTTTAGCTCACTTTAGGCACTTAACTTATGGATTCATCAGAGGCCAAAGAAGAGGTAAAGAAAACAGCAGACATCGTAGAGGTTGTTGGGCAGTACGTGGAACTCAAGAAGCGGGGGCAGAACTATGTTGGCTTGTGCCCCTTTCATTCGGAACGCTCACCTTCGTTTACGGTTAACCAGAGCAAGCAGATTTATCATTGCTTTGGGTGCGGCAGGGGTGGTGATGTTTTTACCTTCTGGATGGAATATCACAATCTCTCTTTTCCCCAGTCTCTGAAGGATCTGGCCGAGCGTTACAATATTCCGTTACCTACTTACAGAGACTCTTCTGATGAAAAAAAGAAGAGTGAATTAAAGGAAATCCTGTTCAAAATAAATCAGCTCGCAGGCACCTATTTCCACGATGTTTTACTGAACCGTGCTGAGGGAGGACCTGGGAGGGAGTATTTTTCGAGTCGCCATATAGCACAAGAGACAATCTCAACCTTTAGGCTCGGATTTACTGCCAACAAATGGGATGGGTTGGTCAATTACCTGAAATCAAAAAATATTCCCTTAAAAAGAGGGGAAGAGGCCGGCCTTCTTGTTCCCAAGAAAGGTGGGGACTACTATGATCGTTTCAGGGGTAGGATAATGTTTCCTATCTTTGATCTCAATCACCAAATTATCGGCTTTGGGGGCAGAGTTCTAGATGATTCACTGCCTAAGTATATTAATACACCTGAGACCCCACTATACCATAAAGGGTCCACCCTATATGGCCTTGATTCTGCGTTCAAGAACATCAGGGAAGCAGGCCTGGCAATACTTGTTGAAGGGTATATGGATGTATTGGCTCTGAGACAGAATGGCATTTCAAATGTCGTTGCCACGTTAGGAACTGCGCTGACGAGTGATCAAACGAGGAGGTTAAAAGGATACACAAAAAATGTGGTAGTCTTGTTTGACCCTGATGAAGCAGGGCGCGAAGCAGCCTTGAAAAGTCTTCCCCTGTTTTTGAATGAGGGAATTTCCGCAAAGGTTCTGGTTCTTCCTCAAGACGAAGACCCAGACAGCTTTGTAACCACACATGGCCCAGAAACCTTAGGAAAACTGTTAAAAGAAGCAAAGCCTATTTTTGATTTCTACTTGGATCAGGCGTTAGCTAACATGGAGCCTGGTGTTGATGGGCAGGTTCAGATATTGCATGAGGTTTTGCCCGTATTTCTGAAGGTAGAAGATGGAGCCACCAGGTTTCTATACATTCATAAATTTTCGGAGAAGACAGGCATAAATGAAGGGCTTATCTGGAAAGAACTACGGCAGTGGGCGAATAAGAGCTCAGAGAAGCGGAACAGGGATGAGCTAAAGAAGAGGTTGTCTCCGGGTCAAGATCTAAGGAAACATGGCTCAGACGAGCAATTTCTCAACCTTTTAATCCATTACCCTGAAACAGTGGACACTTTCAGGGATCAGGATTGGGAATTGATTGTTTTTGACCCTGAGGTTGCAAAGATTATCAGAGTGTTGACGGAAAAGTCTCACTCGGGAGAAGACTTGAATGGCGTTGAGCAAACTCTGGATAGCGCTGCAGCGAAAGAACAACTAAGACGTATCCTAATATCCAAACCCTTCTACACTGAGGAATCGGTTAGTCAGGCAGTTAGCGAGTTTTGCAAAAAGATAGCCAGCGTCAAGATTTCACAGTCCATGAAAAAGGCATCAGCGGAAGGTAATATTGAAATGGTCAATCGCCTGATCAGGGCAAAGCAAGATCTTGAATCTAAAATGTAATAGCAAAAGCAAAAAATCGGGCACAAAGGAGGCTGTACATGGCAAAAAATGGCGATGAGATTAACCTACGGAGGTTAATTACCATTGGCAAAGATAAGGGCTACATTACCTATCAGGAACTGAATGACGATCTATCTAATGACGTAATATCGTCAGAAGAAATTGATGATCTCTTGCAGATGTTTGAAGAGTTAAACATCAAGGTGGTATCTGGACCCACTGGGGGAAAGGTTGGAAAGGCCAAGAAACCCCAGCAAGTAGAGCAAGAGAGCAAAGAAGAAAAGAACTCACTGAGCGAACTCGAAGACGACTTTGCTACAAAGACATATGATCCAGTCAAGATGTATCTAAGGGAGATGGGGCTCATTTCATTGCTGAGCAGGGAAGGGGAAGTAGAGATCGCAAAGAGAATTGAAACGGGTGAAAATCTCGTACTCGACACTCTCATCAGATGCCGTATCGGTCTAGAATATATGACTGACCTGGGCAAGTATTTAGAGGCAGGCACACTTAAGGTAAGGGATATCGTCAATGACATAGAGGACGAATTTAACGTGCATCAGATTGGTCGGAGGAGGGATCTCTTGCTCAACCTCATTAACAGAATGGAAGCCCTGGATGAGGAAAGGTGCTCCTTGCAGGAGAATTTGAAGGTTTACCGCGATCCAGCTAAAAGAAAAAAGATAGTTAGCGCTATTGAGAAAAATCAACAGAAAATCTTTCAGATCATGAGGTCATTTAAGCTGGAAAAAGGGCATATTCAAGGAATGGTCGAGAGATTTAAAGAGATCGTCGACAATTTGGAGGAATTGGAAGGAACGTTGACTGACTGCGTGATAAAGGCTGGAGGAAAACCCCTGTCTTATTTGGAGGAATGTCTGGGTGAATTATTGACTAGTGAAGAAGGCGGTGAGAAGGTCAAGGCATTAAGTGTGCCAAAAGAAGAACTTTTGCTTTTAATAGCCAAGATAAGAGAAACGAGGGATTATATTGATGAACTAGAGAAGAGAACAACGATGCCCCTAAAGGATTTGAAACCAATTCAGAGGGAAATCGATAAAAGCTTGAGGAGGGCACGGAGTGCTAAAGATGAGCTTATCAGAGCGAATCTCAGACTGGTGGTAAGCATTGCAAAGAAATATACCAACAGAGGTCTTCAGTTTCTTGATCTTATCCAGGAGGGGAATATTGGTTTAATGAAGGCTGTGGATAAGTTTGAATATCAAAGAGGATATAAATTCAGCACCTATGCTACCTGGTGGATCAGGCAGGCGATAACCAGAGCCATTGCTGACCAGGCAAGAACGATCAGGATACCAGTTCATATGATAGAGACGATAAACAAACTCATCAAGATCTCACGGAGCCTGGTTCAGGAGCGTGGTCGGGAGCCAAACCCGGAGGAAATCGCAGAGCGGATGGGATTCCCTTTAGAAAAGGTGCGCAAGGTTTTAAAGATCGCTAAGGAGCCCATTTCCTTGGAAACACCAATCGGTGAGGAAGAGGACAGTCATTTAGGGGATTTCATAGAAGATAAAAAAATAATGTCTCCAGTTGAAGCGGTCACCAAATTCGACTTGAGTGAGCAGACGAGAAGGGTGATGACAACACTCACCCCGAGAGAGGAAAAGGTCTTGAGAAAGAGATTTGGTGTCGGTGAAAAGGCGGATCATACCCTGGAAGAGGTGGGAAGAGAATTCAATGTTACCAGAGAGAGGATACGCCAGATAGAGGCCAAGGCCCTCAGAAAGTTGCGCCACCCAAGAAGGAGAAAACTATTGGAAAGCTTTACTGAATTTGAATAGAACCCCAAATTGTCTTTATTTTCCAGGGTAACCTCAAAGTCCAGGGTATGGGTGTCTTTTTTTTGGTTATGCCCTATAACATGGCCCCTTACTGGGTCGATTCAAAATGGTTTATT
>JADFWK010000240.1 GCA_015223015.1 Pseudomonadota bacterium | reverse complement strand
TAATCTTGGATATTGGTGCCGGGACCATGGACCTCCTCTACTACGATACAGAGTCCGATCTGCACTACAAAACGGTTGCTAAGTCTCCGGTGCTGTACCTGGCCGAACAGGCTGCGAGCCTTCCAGGAGATCTCCTGATTACAGGAAACGAGATGGGTGGGGGTTTCATATCACAGGTCTTGAGAAAGCGGGCGCAGGAGGGTGAAGTTCTGATGTCCACTTCATCAGCGGCCACGGTCCACCATGACCTAAACAAGGTCCGGTCTTGGGGTATCACCATACTCGAGGATAGAGATGCAGAAAGGGTATTGCATGATTCAAAGTATAGCGTTCTCACCACAGGAGACCTGGACACAGAGCGATTGAAGCACATTGTGAAAGGTCTCGGGATTCCCTTTTCATTTGATGTAGTCGGTATCTGCGCTCAGGATCACGGAACACCTCCTAAAGGGGTATCCCACCTCGATTATCGCCATACTATTTTTAAGGCCAGTTTGGATGACAACCCTTTTCCCCATGCCTTACTGTATAGAAATAATGAGGTCCCAGCCAGCTTCAATCGCCTCACCTCTATTGCAGAGAGTGCCACGATGTTGCCCACCGACGAAATCTATGTCATGGACAGCGGAATGGCAGCCATCTTAGGAGCAACCATGGATCACCGAGCAAGCCAAAAAGAAAGGGTGCTGATTTTAGATGTGGCAACCTCACATACCGTCGGCGCTGCCATAGCGGGCGGGGAAATCGCCGGTTTTTTCGAATACCACACTCATGACATAACCCTCGAGCGATTGGAATCTTTGGTAGTTGAGCTTGCTGAGGGAAAATTGGAGCATACGCAGATACTACAAGAAGGAGGCCATGGCGCTTATATCCGTAACGCCATTGGGTTTCAGGCTGTAGAGATCATTGTGGCTACTGGCCCGAAACGCAGGCTGGTGGAAAACTCCCGGTTGCCCATCACTTTTGGAGCACCCTTTGGAGACAATATGATGACCGGCACGGTTGGTGTTTTAGAAGCTATTCGGAGACGCAAGGGGCTCGAACCAATTCCCTACTTGTGACCATCTCCAGGTTGACGGTTCAAGGGTTCACGGTTCAGGGCTAGAAAGCGATGAAGATTGAACGTTTTGAAGATATTGAGGCCTGCCCGCCATCCGGCAGGCGGGTATGAGGAGCGCAATGCGAACAACCATGAACCGTGAACCTGACAACCTGACTTACAAATGTTTTGCATAAAGACTAAAAGCTTGGAATTGAGATTAGAAGTTATTCCTGTGGAATCTCTATTTCGACATGAAGACACCCTTCCACACGTTGTAGATGAATTACTATTAGAGTTTCGGAACTGGGCAAATCTGCAAAATCCAATAATCGTCGATGAAAACAATATAATATTGGATGGAAACCATCGTGCATTTGTTTTCAAGGAACTAAAATTCAAATATATTCCAGCGTGTAGGATCAATTATTTCAATAAAAGAGTGGGGTTACGATATTGGTTTAGATTATTAGAAAATATCAAAAGCGCAGATTTACTGAAACAGATTGTTGAAGATATGAATGGCAAATTGCACCAGGTAGATGACCAGGAAACCCTAAAAAAAACATTGAAAAATAATAATCTTGATTGTGGCGTTCAACAGGGCAATTTTTATGCATCAATCAGATTCAATAAAGATCTGGTGCATGATGCAGTGAGTGCCTATGCTGTGTTGGCAGAGATTCAAGATAAGCTCGTACAAGAAGGTGTAAAGCTAAAATATTTTCCATGTCAGCATATGTATGAGACCAAATTCTGCAGTGAATTGAAAGAGTGCGAAATGGTTATTTGGACACCGCAAATAACGAAAGAAATGGTAGTAGCTGCCGCGAAAAGAAAAAAAGTATTTGCTCCGAGAACAACACGCCACTTAATCTCACCGCGACCGCTCAATGTCAATGTTCCACTCTATTGGTTCAAAGAAAATATCTCATTAGAGGAAATCAACCAAAGGTTTTCACAATTTCTTGCAAGTAAGAATCTGGAGCACTTCGGTCCAGGGCAGGTCATAGATGGCAGATACTATGGGGAAGAGTTGTTGTTTTTTTTCGACAAGAAGCAATAATTCTAAAGAAACTCATTGATTGTGAAGAAAGAGGTAATTGAAATGAGCGAAAAACGTAAGATAATAACGCTTTCAGCAATTGGCGTTGATTCTCCTGGTTTAGTTTCCAAGATCACGACAAAAATATTTCAAATGAGCGGAAATATTATTGATGTAGAAGAAATTTGTCGGCGGGGATTATTTTCTATATTCCTTATAATTGATTTTTCAGCATCGAAAAAATCGATAGATGAGATAACCCATGCCTTGAAACCAATTGAAAATGAAACAGGTCTGAAGGTCATCCTGGGAATACACGACGAGGATGAAATCACCGATCTCACTGAAAAAGAAGACTATATAGTGACGGTCTTAGGGATAGATCAACCTGGCATTATGGCAAATATCTCTACTTTTTTTCGGAAATATAACATCAACATAGAAGATTGCAGGATGATTGCCCGTGGGAAGTTTTTTGCCATGGAGATGGTCATAGACACCAGCAAGATGATCACAGAACCACCCTATTCTCATAATGAGGCAATTGAAAAAATGAAAGACGGGCTCAAAGACCTCTGCACTGGATTAAACCAAAGCGTCATCATCCAAAGCGAGGATATATACAAAAGAGTGAAAAAGCTCATTGTCTTTGACGTAGAATCCACCTTGATCCAGGATCTTTCCCTTAAGAACTTTTTAGAAAAAATTGCCAAAACAGTGAAACCAATTGGCAGTAAGATCGAATCTGAGCATAGCAATCAGGGCAAAATCCAAGCGCTCGTTAAAAATGTCAGTGCGCTCAAGGGCATGCCGGTGAGTGATTTAAAGAAATTCTGCAAGATTCTTCAATTAAATACCGGAACGCTTGAGTTGATACAGATCTTGAAATCAATGGGTTTCAAGGTTGCACTCTTGTCATCCGGTTTCAATTTCTTTATCAAAAGAATTTTTGAAGCAGCAAGTGTCGATTATGCATTCTCAAACACGCTTAAGGCCGATGAACATGGAATAATCACCGGTGAGTTGGAAAAACCTGTTATTACGAACACGACCAAGAATGAAATCCTTGAATTCATCATGAACCTTGAGAATATTAGCAGCGATCAGGTAGTTGCTGTTGGTGACGGTTCCACCCTCTCTCATTTTAGAAAAACCGTTGGCCTATCCATCGCGTTCAAACCAGATGAAACAGGCATGAAGACCGATGGGATCTTGAGCAGTGATCGAATCATCAGCATGTTATATTTCTTGGGAATTTCAAAATCGGAGCTGGATAAATACCTAACCCGGATAA
Source organism: Pseudomonadota bacterium (assembly GCA_015223015.1). GTDB lineage: Bacteria > Desulfobacterota > DSM-4660 > Desulfatiglandales > B25-G16 > JADFWK01. Next base: position 4,324 of record JADFWK010000240.1, on the reverse strand, counting down.
ACCGGAAAAGTGCCTAAAATGCCTAAACTTTAAAATGGCTACCCGGAGCACCCGGAACCAAACAACTTGTATAAAAGTTGAATCATTATTCACTCTTTGGAAAATCTTTTCAGTAAAGGCTATCCACCGTTTAAAAAATATCTGCGCATTTTGAACAGAAATTTATGTATAAGCGCCTAAAAAGGAATTCTTGAGATCGCTTGCCGACAAAGTAAGCCGAGGAGCCTGGGGCACGAGCGGGCGGTATGTTAAGAGTTTTGCCTTTCGTGCCCGGAAGGGACCAGGGGCAACAGATCCCTTTATAAGGCGCCAATCCTTTGGCCTATTTTCTCAACTTCATTTAAGATTTCAGCCTTATCAAGGGTTGTAAACTGCCTATCTCGGTACACAATCGTGCCATTTATTATGACATCTCTCACATCCGCTCCGGTGGCAGAGTATACAATCTGGGAATAGGGGTTATAGATGGGAGTCATATGGGGGGTTTTTGTAGAAATAATAATAATATCGGCTTTTTTCCCTTTTTCAATGGTTCCAATCTCATTCTCTAGACCGATGAGCTGAGCACCTCCAATGGTAGCCATCCTTACAACGCTTTTGGCATCGAGGAGGGTCGGATCAAGGAAAGCAACCTTGGCCAGTTTGGCAGCAGTATCCATCTCGCCAAAGAGATCAAGATTATTGTTAGAGGCACAGCTATCTGTTCCAAGACCTACCGTCATACCTTTCCTGAGCATTTGAGGTACTGCTGCTATGCCTGAGCCAAGCTTCATATTGCTCTCAGGGCAATGGGCGATCTTTACCTCACGGCTTGCGAGGAGGTCTATCTCCTCATCATTCACGTGCACGGCATGTGCAGCAATGAGATTGCTGTTTAACAAACCCAGGTCATCCAGAAAAAAGGCTGGTCTCAACTGTGTCTTTTCCACTATCTCTTCGAGTTCTTCTTGAGTTTCTGATAGATGAATCTGGAGGGGAAGGTTAAATCTGGTGGAGATCTCATAGGCCTGGCGCAACGTGCTCGCCGAGCAGGTGATAGGGCTATGACAGAATAGGCCGGGGGTAATACGATCGGAAAAATCAATCCATCGTTCCAGGAAAGCCATGCCCACATCCAGGTTTTCTTTCGGGTCAGGCACACCGGGAGCAGGAAAATCAATGACCCCTTGAGCCACCAGGGCCCGTATCCCTGCCATGTCTGCTGCTCTCACTATCTGGTCAGCAAAGAAATAGCTGTCAACAGCGGTGGTGGTGCCTGATGCGATCATCTCCAAACATCCGAGAAGGGATCCCCAGTAAACGGTATCGGGGTTCAGATGCTTTGCCTCAGCGGGAAATATGTAGTCGAAAAGCCACGTCTTGAGTGGGAGATCATCGGCCAAACCCCTGAAGATAGTCATGGGAGAATGACCATGGGCGTTTATAAGGCCGGGCAATATAATGGCATCCTCTGCACTTATAAGGGCATTTGTCTCAGGTAACGGACTATTCTGGCGGGTGGAGACCTCCTCAATCCTGTCTCCAGATATGAGCACCCTGGCACCGGGCAGGGGGTCTTCACCGTCAACCATTGTCAGGAGGGTGCCGCCCTCTATAATGATATCGAAATTTCTTTTGCCTCTCGCCATTCTTTTCTGCTAATTACTAACTAAGCAAAGCATTCTATTGTTTGCATTGGACATTACCGAGAAGGGTGTAGGATGGTCACAGTAGAAAAGACCTCATGCCCCTCCCGGTATTGCAAACTATTTGATGCTCTCAGTAGTAGTTTTAGTGCCTTGGATATTCTCTATAGGATAAAACAAAGAAAAATGAAAGTCTAATCAGGTATCTTGCCACAAAGGCACCAAGACCCGCCCGCCTCGCCTAAGGCGAAGCCGATGGCGGGCAGGCACCAAGATTATAGAATTATTCGTAGGTGTTCATAGGTTCAGGGTTCACCCCTGTCCGCCGGATGGCAGGCGGGTTTTTGTTGAACCCTGAACCTCTGAGCCCATAAACTGTTACAGTCTTTTTAATGCGTCTGGGGCGCATTAATGTGTGGCACATTGAAATTAATACCCCTTAGGCTCACTAATAGAAAACTCCGTTATTTGATTTACGTTCATCCTCTCTTTGGGTCTTTGTGCCTTCGTGGCTAAATAGTTATATCAGGACTATTATAAGGAAGTGCAAATATGTCGGTTGTGGCTCCTTTTAGAGGGGTAACATATAATGTTGACAAGATAACCAATTTTGAGAGGATCGTAGCCCCGCCCTATGATGTCATATCTGAGGGGGAACAGGAGGACTATTATGAAATCGATCCCTACAATGTGGTTAGACTTATTCTGGGAAAAAAGAAGATCGGTGATTCTGATTGGGACAATAGGTATACGAGGGCAGCAGATCTCTTTAAGAGATGGGACTCAGAGCAGATTCTTGTCAGATCTCAGGTTCCCTCAATTTATCTTGTATCTATTGAATATGAATCACCGGACAAAACCGAGACGAGGACCCGATGGGGATTTATTGCACTGGTGCGAATAGAAGAAAATGATTCATCGGTAATCCTTCCTCACGAAAAGACATTTACCTTTCACCGAGAAGACAGGCTGAAATTGATGAGGGCATGCAATGCTCAATTTAGTCCGGTTTTTGGCCTCTATGAAGACCAATCCAATGTAGTTATGAACAAATTTGGAAAAATAACGGATACTCCCCCTAAGATCTCCTTTAAGGAGAGGGGCGGCTATTACTACAACATGTGGGAAGTCAACGCCGCGTCAGCCATCAAGGATGTCGCCTCAGAGATGTCATCTAAGTCAATTATTATTGCTGATGGACATCATCGCTACGAATCAGCTCAAAATTTTAGAAACCTGATGCGGTCTCGGCATGGAATCCATGAATTTGGCAGACCCTATGAGTATGTAATGATGTATCTCAGCAACATAGCTGATAAGGGGCTAACCATCTTACCCTCTCACCGGTTAATCAAATCATACCCGGATTTCAAGGTACCAAAATTCCTTTCACCAGCTCGCACCTGGTTTGATATTATACCCTTCCCTTTTTCAAGTAACGATCAGGAAAGGGTGAAGAAGGCCTTCCTTGATGAGCTCGAAAGGCATGGCCGTCATACTACTGCTATCGGTTTTTGTCATTCAGGGTCCAGAAATTTTTACTTGCTTTGTCTCAAACCAGGGGCACGGGAAGCATTGGGTAATGACTTGCACCCTTCGCTAAAAGAACTTGATGTCTTAACCTTATCTCGCCTTATTCTTCAGCGGATACTGGGCATTAAGAGAGAGGATTTGGATGATGAAAAGATAATCCAATATGAGAGCAACGCAGGTGTGGCTCTCTCTTCGGTCCTGTCTGGGGACTATCAGATGGTCTTCCTCCTGAACCCCTCCAAGATAGAACAGATCATGGAGGTAACCGGGAACTTCCTTCTGATGCCCCGAAAATCCACCTATTTTTATCCCAAGATCTTAACGGGACTGGTATTCAATAAAATAGATCCCCATGAGATAGTCCAGATCCCAGGACAGTAGGAGATTATGGCATTGCTCAGAAAAGCAGATGAGACCGTAGACACCTTTCTTAACGGAAAATTAAGAATTATTCAATCTCGACAAGGGTATAGATTCTCTGTCGACGCCTTACTATTAGCAGAGTTCGTGTTGATAAAAGACGAAGGTCTTGTCATTGATCTAGGTGCAGGCAGTGGGATCATTTCACTGTTTCTGGCAACAAAGAGAAAGGTTGGGTTTATTGTTGGCATTGAGTTCCAGAAAGAACTGGCCTCACAGGCTCAGAGGAATGTGGCGCTGAATGAGCTCGAAAGAAAAATTGCCATAATCCAGGGAGATCTCAGACATCTGCCCCTCGCCAGAGGATTTGCTGATGTAGTTGTGTGTAACCCACCCTATAGGCAACAGAGAAGCGGCCGGATTAATCCCGATGAAAGTAAGGCCATTGCCAGGCATGAGATAGCGGCTAACTTAGATGCTATCTTGACCGCAGCCAAGGCCCTGCTCAAACGAGGGGGCAGATTGACCCTGATTTATCCGGCAAACAGATTGACCGAGATTTTCACAAAGATGAGAACGGAAGGGCTTGAACCGAAAAGGCTTCAGATCATCTTTCCAGATTCGGCCTCCTACGCCAAGCTTGCATTGATTGAAGGAAGATTGCAGGGTAAATCCGGGTTAAAAATTCTACCCCCCATATTTGGGCAAGGCCGGTATTCGGTACTGTAGGTTGTCAGTTATCAACAGGCTGTTGCCGTAATCCCTTTTCACTGGGTCTAAAACGTTTCTTGACAAATCTAAGGCTC
>JADFWK010000239.1 GCA_015223015.1 Pseudomonadota bacterium | reverse complement strand
TTTTCTCTCAACTGAAAGACACTATTATTATGAAACAAGAGAATGTGGATATTGAGAAAATGTGGCCTGATTTAAGAGAGGTTGTAGATAAGGCCTTGCTCTCGTTAGATGCCATGAGGCTAAATGAAGGAAAGGTTATAGAGAAGGATTTCCTAAAGAGACTAAAGAACATTAAACGCTATATCAAGGAGATAAGCGATCAAAGTAAAGTAGCGATTGATGGTTATAGAGATAAATTAATAGAGAAGATTCAGAAATTAGTGAAGAATCTTGAAATAACGGAAGATCGATTGGTTCAAGAAGTAGCGTTTATGGCAGACCGGTCTGATATTACTGAAGAACTGGTTCGGACACAGAGCCACCTGGAGCAGTTTAGAAATTACATGAATCACGATGATGTTGTAGGAAGGAGACTGGAGTTTCTCCTGCAAGAGGTAAATCGAGAGGGGAATACTATTGGATCTAAGGCTGGAGACTCCTTTATTTCGCAGCGGACAGTTGAGATTAAGGCTGAGTTGGAAAAGTTGAGGGAGCAGATTCAAAACGTGGAATAGGCACTTTAGCTCACTTAAATATGGGAGAGAAGCGTTATGGACCCAAGTTTACTCAATATCGGCTTTGGGAACTTCCTTGTATCAAACAGAGTTGTAGCCATTATATCGCCATCTTCGGCACCTGTTAGACGGCTTCGGGAAGAGGCCAAAGATGACAAGAGGCTTGTTGATGCGACGCAGGGGAGAAGAACAAGATCAGTGATAATAACTGATAGTAATCACGTCATTCTGTGTGCAGTACAATCTGAAACAATAGCCCAAAGATTTTCTCCAAACGGGACATTACGGAGGGAGGACTTAATATAGCATAGGCTCATGAGATTACTGTTATGAAGGTGTTATTGCCTAAAAAAGGAAAACTTTTTGTAATCACCGCGCCCTCGGGAACCGGAAAGACAACAATAATAGATCTCGTAAGGAAAAAGGTGGAGGGAATTGGCTATTCGGTTTCTCATACTACGCGACCACCCCGCAGAGGGGAAGTTAACGGAGTGCATTATTGCTTTGTTGCCAGGGAAGATTTTGAAAAGATGATCGAGGCTCATGAATTTGTTGAGTGGGCTATTGTCTATAATCACCTCTATGGGACCCCTGTGTCAAGCGTAGAGAGCACATTATCATCTGGCAGAGACCTCCTGTTGGATCTTGATATCCAAGGAGCTCAAGAAATAAAAAAACAGTTTCCAGAAGCAACATTGATTTTCATTCTCCCGCCTTCACTAAAAATTCTTCATGAGAGACTAAAGAGGAGGTCAGCACAAGACGACACAAATATAGCCTTACGCATGGAAAAGGTTGTAGGGGAAATAAGAAAATGTAGAGATTACGATTTCCTCATTATCAACGATGATCTCAATCAAGCGGCAAGGGAAGTAGAGACAATTATTGTTGCCCAAAGGGCCCGGACTGAGAGACGTTTTCCGTTTGTTCAAGAGATTTTTCACATGGGGTAACTTATCCTTGTATTGAGCAATGCACAAGATTGTATCTGGTATAAACGCCGTAAGGGAAAACATTAAAGAAGATAAGGGAATAGTCGAGCTGTTTATTGCCAAAGGAAGGAAAATTGAACGGTTGAAGGAAATACTCGATCTGGCCCGAGAGAAAAGCGTATCAATCAAATTCAAAGATAAGATCTATCTGGATAAACTCGCATCTGGCTCCCCACACCAAGGTATAATCGGCATTTTAGGCACCTACCGTTATTTCCATCTAGAGGACCTGATTGAGATCTCCCGTGAAAGAAAGGATGGGGGGCTTCTCTTGGCTGCTGATCACATTACTGACACCGGCAATCTTGGCTCTCTCATAAGAACCGCTGTATTTTTTGGGGTTCATGGTCTTATTTTACCAAGGGACAGGTCTGCCTCTATAACGGATGCGGTTCACAAGACATCGGCAGGAGGGTCGGCCTATCTCCCTGTAGCCAGGGTGGTCAATATAGCCAGAACTCTGAAGGAGTTAGGGGATGAAGGTTTCTGGATAGTTGGTGCTGCAGGAGAAAGCACAACACATATTTATGAGTTTGACTGGAGGAGAGATCTCGTCTTGGTGTTGGGGAGCGAGGATAAAGGGTTAAGTAGGATAGTCAGGGATAAGTGCCATCATTTGGTGTGCATACCGAGATTTAGCCACCTCGATTCACTTAATGTCTCTGTTGCAGCGGGAATTATCCTCTCTGAAATTGTGAGGCAAAGACGGGCTATTCTATGAGAGGGAAGCCTTTGAGAGCGCCGCATTTAATAAGGGCACGCACTGCTTCACACACAGGTAATCCAACCACATTGGTGTAAGAGCCATTGATCCGCTCTATCATAAAAGAGCCAATCCCTTGTATTGCATAAGCACCAGCCTTACCAAAGGGTTCACCTGTTTTTACGTACCCCTCGATTTCAAACTCACTTAGTTCCTTTACCTTTACTTTTGTCATAATTGCCTCAAGATGTACTTTCTTGCCTCCCGGATCAATAACGCAAAATCCAGTAATCACCCTGTGAGTTCTTCCGCTCAAATGAAAAAGCATCGTGTGACACTCATGAGCATCTTTTGGCTTACCAAAGAGCTGCTTGTCGAGTGCTACGAGTGTATCGGCACCAAGTATCCATCGGTTTTTGTAGGTGCTCTGCACTGATTCAGCCTTACGTGTTGCCATCTGGCAGGCGAGGTCTGCTACCCTCATCTCCGTACAAACGGTTTCATCAGCCATACTTCCAACTGGCTCAAAAGGGATGCCAATCTGGGTCAAGATCGCTTTTCGTCTCGGTGAGATGGAGGCAAGGACAAGCGGATTGTTTTTGCTAATATAGCGGTGGTTCATTATGCAGGCAAAGGGAGGTTAAATAATTGGGAGGCATTGTTGCTTGTCTCTTGAGCTACTTCCTCAAAAGGGATACCTCTTAATTCTGCTACTTTTTGTGCAGTATGGATAACGAAACTTGGTTCATTTCTTTGGCCCCTATGGGGTAGAGGTGCAAGAAAAGGTGCGTCTGTCTCTAAGAGCATTTTACTTGAGGGAATTCTGGCAGCAACATCCTGCATCTGTCTTGCGTTTTTCAAGGTAATGGTACCTGGTATAGAAATATAGTAACCCATGCCAATAAATGTTTTTGCCAAGTTATAATCTCCAGAAAAACAGTGAATAACCCCCTTAAATCCATTCCTCTTGAATGAGGACAGTGTCTCAAGTACCTCCTCGTGGGCTTCTCGGTCATGAATCACTACAGGCAGATCAAGCGAAAGCGCAATGTCAAGTTGCTGTTGGAATAGTTTTCTTTGCTTTTTTCTTGATGAGAGATTGCGGTAGAAATCAAGGCCTATTTCACCAATAGCAACAACTTTTTCCCGCTTTGCTAATAAGGCTATGTGCTTGAGATCATGAAAATCAGCCCTATCAGCGTTATGGGGGTGAATCCCTGCACTTGCAAAAACAGACGGATACCTTTCGGTTAAAGCAACTGCCTTCATTGAGCTCTTTGTGTCTATACCTATGGTGATGATCTGTCTCACCCCAGCTGATAAGGCCCGTTCAATCACCTGATCCCTATCCGAATCAAATTTTTTCATATCCAAGTGGGTGTGTGAATCAATCAGAATCACAATCTCATGAGCCTCACTCATCTCTTTTTTGCAGTGCCCACCTTTTTCTATGCGATCAGGCCTGTTTTTTCAAATGAAAAATAAGACTAAATAATTTGTAAAAAACTTACGATATATGCTAAAAGAGGATGTTAGTATTATCTGGCCAAGAGGTTGAATACCATGGCAGTTCCCAATAAAGACAGTACAAACAAAAAGATTAATAATATACAGGTCCTGCAAAAAGAGCTTGAATTCAGTAAGCGCCTTAATTTTATCACAAACAAGATTCATTCTTCCAGGGACATTGATGACATATTGATCAATTTGCGGGAGAGCATTCTGGATATCTTTTCTGCAGACCGCCTCACTATCTATGTAGTGGATGGCACAAGTAAGGAGATCGTATCAAGATTCAAGACAGGCACAGAGATAAACGAAATAAGGGTGCCAATCACCAATACAAGTATAGCAGGATATTGTGCCACCTCCGGAAGAATGGCAAACATTGTAAACGCCTATGATGGCAACGAATTAGACAGGATAAATTCTGAACTAACATTTGACCGTAGTTGGGATGAAAAAACGGGGTATGCAACAAAACAGGTCTTGGTTGCACCTGTTAAATTCAAGAAATATCTCTTAGGGGTGATTCAGTTAGTCAACAAAGTCAACGGCAAATACTTTTCATTGGAAGACCAGAAAAATGTGACAGAGATAGCTCAGGTTTTAGGAGTTGCCTTCTACAATCATCGAAAGCTACTGCAACGTGGCAGAGCAACAAAATTCGATTATCTTATCAGAAATAATATCATTACCCGTAAGAATCTGGAAGATGCAATGGCCATTGCAAGGACCAAAAAGGACGGTGCTGAAAGTGTTCTCATGAATAGCTTTAATGTCACTAAGGGGGACATAGGGAAGTCTTTGGGAGCCTTCTATAACACCGGCTTTATAGCGTTCGATGAAAAAATGGTCATCCCGGGGCAACTTCTCAAAGGCCTGAGACCAAAGTTTTTAAAGGATAATCTCTTTGTGCCCGTAAGAAAATCTGACTCAAAGATCGTGATAGCAATGGAAAACCCAGAGTATTTGCCTGGACAGGACGCGGTAAAACGGCTTCTCCCTGGCAAAGACTTCGAGTTTTGCGTAGCGCTAAGAGAAGATATCATTATGATGATTGACCACTTTTTTGATATCAAGAAGGAGAACCTTTCAGGCGATTCAGGGAGTATCGAGGAGATCTTAGGTCAATTAGAGACCGCCGGGGATGAGGAAGCAGAGTATGATCAGGAGCTCGGGGGAGTTACTGAAGAAGATGGTGCTATTGTCAGACTTGTGAGTAAGACGATCATCGACGCCTATAACAGAGGGGCCTCCGATATCCATATAGAGCCGAGGATGGGTAAGGCAGATTCGGTTATCAGGTTCAGGATTGATGGAGCGTGCCATGTATACCAGACTATTCCTTACACCTATAAGAGTGCAGTTTGTTCTCGGATAAAGATCATGTCTGATCTGGATATAGCCGAAAGACGGCTGCCGCAGGACGGAAAGATAAAATTTAAGAAATATGGCCCTCTGGATATTGAATTGAGGGTGGCCTCAATACCTACTGCAGGAAGAAATGAGGATATTGTCATGAGGCTGCTTCCCACCGGTGAACCGGTAGCGCTGGATCAGATGGGAATGAGCGAGAAAACGTACAATGCCTTTATCGACGTTATAACCAGGCCTTACGGAGTTGTGCTTTGTGTTGGTCCAACCGGTAGCGGGAAAACCACCACACTCCATTCCGCCTTGCGGTATATTAATAAAACGGAGACGAAGATATGGACTGCTGAGGACCCGGTGGAAATCACACAGGAAGGCCTGCGACAGGTTCAGGTTCATCCAAAGATAGGACTTGATTTTGCAGCGGCAATGAGGGCATTCCTGAGGGCCGATCCGGACGTGATCATGGTCGGGGAGATGAGGGATCACGAAACCCTGTCTACCGGAATCGAAGCCTCTCTCACCGGGCATCTGGTTTTCTCTACCCTTCACACTAACAGTGCACCTGAAACAATCACCCGCATGCTGGATATGGGAATGGATCCCTTTAATTTCGCCGATGCCATTTTAGGAATCCTTGCCCAGAGGCTGGTGAGAACCCTGTGTAAGGATTGCAAAGAGGAGTACCATCCGTCACGAGAGGAGTTCGACTCACTGGTTAGGGCGTATAATGGTGATTTTGATGCCCTGAATATTTCCTACACTGATGATTTGGCCTTTTCCAGGGCCAAAGGTTGTTCAAATTGCCAAAATATTGGCTATAAGGGAAGAATGGGAATCCATGAACTGCTGGTTGGCACTCCCGAGATGAAGACCTTGATTCAAGCCAAGGCCCCCATGGTGGAAATAAGGAACCAGGCCATAGCCGATGGCATGACAACCTTGATGCAAGACGGGATCAGAAAGGTATTTCTTGGCCTAACCGATATGAAGCAGGTGAGAAGGGTGTGTATGTAGCATTTTCGTTTACGGGAAGTTTCCCGGATGCATCAAACCAGCTGTTTCTTCGATGCCCATCATGATATTCATATTCTGCAAGGCGTTACCTGCCTGACCTTTAACTAAATTATCAATGACGCTAATAATGATCAGTTTCTCGGTTCTTGGATCGATATTCAGCGAGATATTGCAGAAGTTGCTGCCCCTCACATCGGTGGTGCTTATTGTCTCTCCATGGCTATACAACCGGATAAATCGCTCTTTGCCATACATGCTCATATAGGCATCTCTCAGCCTCTCCAAACCTACCTGCGGGAGAAGATTCGTGTAAATAGTAGATATGATGCCCCTGGTTAAAGGAACCACGTGAGGTGTGAAGGTAATTTTGGTGTCTTTACCTGTTAGCAGGGCAAATTCCCTTTCGATTTCATAGACGTGTTGATGACCCGTTACCTTATATGCATTCGCAGCCTCATGTCGGGCCGGGAAGTGAAAACTTGGTTTTGGCGTTTTTCCAGCCCCAGACACACCACTTTTTGCATCAATGATGATATCATCACTATCGATGAGCCGTAACTTGAGAGCAGGTGCAAGCCCAAGGATGCAGCTTGCCGCAAAACATCCTGGGTTTCCAACCAGATTTGAGTTGGCTATTTCTTTTCTATGTAACTCAGGCAGGCCATACGTAGAAGAGGGAAGAATATCCGGATCAGCATGGTCCTCTGGTTTCCCTATTCGGGCAGCGTAGGATGCATAGCTCTCTTTGTCGCTAAACCGGAAGTCCCCGCTGTAGTCAATCACCTTAGTACCCTGATTGAGCCACCTTCGGGCCTCTCTTTGGCCGACCCCATCGGGGGTGGCAAAGAAAACGAGATCAAACTCACCCGCACAATCAGGGTCGGTGGGATCAAGGACCGGCAGATCACAGAACCCTTTTAGGTGAGGATAAATCTCACTGATGGGCTTGTTGATATCATGCTTTGCCATGAGCGCACCTATGGAAACCGAGGGATGGTTAATGAGGAGCTCAATCAAACCAACGCCACCATAGCCTGTTGCTCCAATGACTCCAACTCGTATGTCTTTCTTAACCATTTTCTAAACGCTAAACCTAAACTTGATTATTTCCCCATCCTGAATGATATAATCTTTTCCTTCCAGTCTGAGCTGACCTTCCTTTTTTGCCTCAGAAAAATTTCTGTATCTGACCAGCTGGTCGTACGGAAGGACCTCAGCCCTAATGAACCCCTTTCTCATATCTGAATGGATTAGATCTGCTGCCTCTAGTGCTGAGGTACCTTTGGCAACGGTCCATGATCTTACCTCATTTTCTACGATAGTGAAAAAGGAAATAAGATTTGACACAGCAAGAGAGCGCTTAATAACCCTGTCAAGGAGAGATCTTTCAATATGAAAGGCAGATAAAAATTCCTCTGCTTCCTCTGGTGCCATCTCTGCTATTTCCATTTCTAGTTTTCCCCGAACCACCATAACTTCGATATTATCTGGGATGTGCGGCATGTTTGGCAGATCTTCATCCTCATCTGAGTTATTTGAAATCAGGAGCAGCGGTTTGGCAGACAAAAAGGTGAAACCCTTCAGAACAGGGGAGGTAGTGATTTCGGGATCATCTCTGAGCGGTTTTTCTTCGGTGAGGAGGTGCCTGCATCTTTCCAGGAGAGGGGGTTCTTTTTTGTCTACCTCTTTTCCTTTTTTTGCATCTGCGGTTATCCGTTCGATCCTCTTTTCAGCCACTATGAGGTCACTCAACAGCGTCTCTGACTGGAGCTTGAAGAAATCCTCTTCAGGCGTGGGAGCAGGGCCCCCAAACAGCTGAAAATTTCTCACCACCTGTATGAGCCCGTCACAGGTTCTGACCGCACTCAGGAATAGGTCTCCCTTTTCTTTTGAAGGGGAATCGAGGTCTCCAGTCCTTGCCGGGAGCAGATAACCTATTTGGGAATATATGGTCTTTTCAGGTTTAAATGTTTTTGAAAGATAGTCTACCCTGTGATCAGGCACGTTAACGGTTACTAAAGCCTGATCTGCTCTCTTAGTCCTCTCTGTGGCTTTTACTTCCCGGGTGCCGGTCAGGGCCCTAAAGATGGTTCGTTTCCCCGATTGAGGCAGTCCAACGATACCTAATTTCATTTTAAGTGCCTAAAGTTACGTCTTATTTGCGATATGCGATACACGCTCTCGACATCGCATATCACAAGTCCCACATCGTAATTCACAATCCACAATCCCTAAGTCCCTCAATTCTCTCTACGTATTGTAATGCGTTCACTATGTTGCCTTTTATCTTTTTATTTGTTCGATAGAGACTTGAAAGCACGGACCTGATCTGTGCCCTTTTCGACGATGGTGATGTAGGGCAACCACTTTCTATTGTGGGAAACCCGATTTCCTCGGCATATTTCTTGATGGTAGTCCTGTTTAATAAATATAAGGGTCTGATGATGGTAAGTTTTCCATTGAATAATTCTTGACAGGGGTGGAGTGTGCTCATCGATCCTGCAAAAAGGAGGTTTAGAAAGAATGTCTCTATGAAATCGTCTTTTTGATGTCCAAATGCTATTTTGTTGCACTCAAGTTCTCCTGCCTTTTCAAAAATAGCTTTTCTTCTGAGACGGGAACACAAGAAGCATGGGTTTTCTCTGTTTTCTTTGCTATGGGCGAAGGGCCCAAATCCACTTTTCATTATACAGAAATTAAAACCATTTGCAGTGAAAAAGTGCTCCATTTTTTTTTCGGTATTGTTCGTGAAGCCGAGGTCTACATACACGGCTGTAAGATCATAGGTAATTGGTATGCGTTTTAAGCGATCTCTGAGCAGCCATAACAGGGACATGCTATCCTGACCGCCTGAAACTGCAACCAAGATTCTATCTCCGTCCTGTATCATGCGGCACTGGTGGATAGCCTTGCCCATGAGTCGCTTCATCTCTTTAGCAACATAACTCAATTATGACTCCTTCCTTGCTCCAAATATCTTTGTTCCTATTCTAACCAGATTAGCCCCCTCCTCAATAGCAATCTGGTAGGAATTGGTCATACCCATGGAAAGATGCTTCATCTCTACATTTGGTAAGTGAAGATCCTTAATCTGATCGAAGAGATTTCTGGTTCTGATAAAATAAGGACGCGATTCCTCTGGATTTCCAAATCTCGGTCCCATAGTCATCAAGCCCATGATCTTTATGTGTTTGAGAGGAGAGATCTCCTTTATGAGATCAGGCAGATCCTTGGGAAGTACTCCATATTTTTGCTCTTCCTCTCCGCTGTTTACCTCGATCAAAACGGGCATGATTTTATTTCGCCTTGCACAACACCTCTCTATCTCCTGGGCCAATCTGAGTGAATCAACGGATTCGATCATATCGAATATATCAATTACCTTCTTGGCCTTCTTTGTCTGGAGATGCCCAATAAAGTGCCATTCAGGTTTTTCCCTTACGTCACTCAGCACCTTCTGGGCATCCTGAAGATAGTTTTCCCCTATGATGGTAATACCTGCCCTTATTGCCTCAGATATTTCATCAGCAGTTCTTTCTTTGCCAGCTGCAAGTAGTGTGACACCTTCTGGGAGCTCACTTAAGAGACGTTTAACATTTTCCTTTATCATTGCAGGACCCTCTCTTTTAAGGATTTGGTATATTAGGGCTATCTTTTACTAATAGGGCACCAACAGGGCAGATTTCTGCACAGGCATAGCATTCCTTGCATACATCTAGGGCTTTATCCTTCTCGCCGAAGAAACTGATCACGGTATCAAATCCCCTCTTTGCAAAACTCAACATAGGTTGGCCATTCCTTTTCCGGCACACAAACACACATTTACCACACAAAACACACCTGGTGGGAATATACTCGAGGAAAGGGTGTTCGTGCTCTACCTCTATGTCCCGCTCAAGGGGTTCAAGCCGTTTGAGTTTCAGGCCGAAATGCAGAAATTTTGCAATTCGCTGTAATTCGCATTTTTTGTTAGCAGGGCAGTTTCGGCAATCCACATGATGGGTAGACAGAAGCAGTTCAAAGGCGGTCTTCTGTAATCTTCTGACGTGTTCCGTATTGGTCTTGACCACCATCCCTTGTTGGACCCTTACCCTGCAAGAAGTCCTAGGTTGATCATACCCTTCAATTTCAACAAAACAGAGTCTACATGACCCAGGTGGATCCTCTATACCGCTTAAGTAGCAGAGATTAGGGATATAGATTCCGTTGTCCAAGCATGCCTGGAGAAGGTTTGATCCTTCTTGAGTTTCAATTTCTTGATTATCGACTATCAAGGTGACCACTGGCTACCCTTCCTCTGGACGCTCAATTTTAGGTGCTAGTTCAGGTGGAGAGACCTTTCTTACAGCATCATACTCTGATGGACAGGCCGTCATACATTCGCCACACTTGACGCACAATGTTTGGTCAATAGCCTTTTTTCTATCTCTGGTAGTAAAGATTGATTCTGTTGGGCAGCTGCCAACGCAGGCATCGCAGCCCCTGGCACATTTATCTAAATCAATATAGTATGCTGTCAAGGCCCTACACATCATAGCAGGGCATCGTTTTTCCTGGATATGTGCCTCGTATTCATCCCTGAAATACTCAATGGTTGTTAAAACTGGATTGGGGGCAGTTTTTCCAAGACCACACAGGGAGCCCTCCTTTATATCTATACTGAGATCTTCTAAGAGTTCGATATCACCATCCCGGCCTTCTCCTTTAGTTATCCTATCGAGAGTATCGAGAAGGTGCTTGGTGCCTATCCTGCAGAATGTACATTTGCCGCATGATTCATGTTGGGTAAAGTCAAGAAAATAGCGAGCTACATCTATCATACAAGCATTCTCATCCATAACCACCATGCCGCCGGAACCCATCATTGCTCCTGCTTCCGTTAAAGAATCAAAGTCAATGGGGGTATCAAGAAATTGCTCGGGCAGGCACCCTCCGGAAGGGCCGCCAATTTGAACTGCCTTGAATTTCTTTTGATTTGGAATACCTCCACAGATGTCAAAGACGAGAGACCTGAGAGTAACGCCCATGGGAATCTCTACTAATCCGGCATGGACTATGTTTCCCACAACAGAGAATATCGCTGTGCCTGGACTCTTCTTTGTGCCTATTTCTTTCAACCATTTCCCCCCCTTCTCTACGATAGGTGGAATAGATGCCAAGGTCTTAACATTGTTTATCACCGTAGGTTTCCCCCACAAGCCTGTCTGGGCAGGATAGGGTGGCCTTGGTTGTGGCATCCCCCTTTGGCCTTGAATTGACTGTATTAACGCTGTCTCTTCTCCGCATACAAAGGCCCCTGAACCCTGAAATACTGTTACATCCAAATCAAACTGTGTTTCCAGTATCCCTTTTCCCAATAGCCCCAGCTCTTTTGCCTGTTCAATGGCCTTCTGAACAATTTTCACAGCGAGAGGATATTCTGCCCTGACATAGACGATTGCACGTTTGGCACCAACCGCATAGGCGCAAATGGCTATACCTTCAATTACCTGATGCGGGTTGCTCTCAAGTATAGCTCTATCCATATAAGCACCAGGATCTCCTTCGTCCGCATTACAGATAACAACCTTGCCTTTTTCCTCGGCATCTTCTACGAATTGCCACTTTTTGCCAGTTAAGAAACCTGCACCACCTCTCCCTCTGAGGCCCGATTCGAGGACTTCAAAAATTATCTGTTCAGGGTCCACGGTGAGTGCTTTGGCAAGACCTGAGTATCCTCCCTGTGCAATGTACTGATAGATGTCCTCAGGGTCAATTAAACCGCACTTGGCCATTACCACTCTTTTTTCCTGATTAAATCGTGGGAATTCCATGACCGTCGGTACGAGCTCATTTTCTTCCATAGCTCCCAATACGTGCTCAAAAACCGGATCATCGTCTCGTAGAAAGGCCTTAACCAACAAATTCGCTTTTCCAGGTGTTACATTATGGTAAAGGATGGGGGGGAATCCTGGTTTATCAATAATAACAAGGGGTTCGGCGTAGCAGTGACCAAGACAGCCTACGGAAATTATACGGGCATTGATCTTTTGTTCTGTTAGGGCCTCTTCAAATGCTCTCTTTACCTCTATCGCACCTGATGCAAGGCCACAGGTAGCCATGCCTATAAAAATATTCTGATTGCTGTCCCCTTTTATCTTTTTGAAGCGTTTCTCTGCCTCCGTCTTTATGGATGCAAACGCCTCGAGTAGTTCTTTTTTACTCTTGTGATTCACTGTCCTGTTTTTCTCTTTCTTTTCGTTCTTTTTCTATCTCGAATCCCAAGATCACTCCCTCTACCTTGCTTGGGGCCATATGTCCATAGACAGTGTCATCGACTATCGCCACCGGTGCCAGTGCGCAACACCCTACACAGGCTACCCTATCAATGCTGAATTCCCTGTCTGGCGTGGTTTGACCTGCTTGAATCTCAAGCTTACGTTCAAAATTCTCCAGGATTATGTCACCACCCCTCACGTGGCAGGCTGTTCCGAGGCAGACCTTAATCTGGTGCTTACCGGGTGGATTGAACCTGAACTGATTGTAAAAGGTAGCCACCCCATAGACGTCACAGCTGGACAACCTGAGATGTTTGGCAACCATCTGCAGAGCGGGGGGAGCGAGATACCTATATTTTTCCTGTATCTCTTGCAAGATAGGCATAAGATTTTCTCTTTTTTCTTCAAAGGTTCTGAGCATCGAGGCTATGTCATCAAACATTGCCTTTTCTTCAGTCTCTGCAGAAAGGTTCATCCTGGTCCCTTGGTCTTCTTAAGTTAACCTTTTAATTTATTTGAAAAACCTTCCAGAGGCAAGCACAAAAACAAGCAAGGGTGCAAGGGTGTTAGAGTTTCCCCCTACCTGTCTTCTAGCCAAGCTAGGATGTTTTCAAAATCGTCTGCCAATTTCCTCATGGCATTTCCCCTGTGGCTTACCCTGTTTTTCTCTTCAGCCGAAAGCTGTGCAAAAGCCTTGTGAAGAGGAGGATAATAAAAAAGAGGATCATATCCGAATCCGTGTGTCCCTTCAGACTTGCGTAGGATTCTCCCTGAACATCTTCCAGTATAGGTCAGAACCTGGCCATCTGGCTTGGCTATGGCGATAGAGCAAACAAAAGTAGCCTCTCTCTTTTCCTTTCCATTCATATTATCAAGAAGTTTAAGATTGTTTTGGTAATCATCGGCCGAGTTTCCCGCATAGCGTGCTGAAAATATACCCGGTGCCCCATCCAGGGCTTCCACCACGAGCCCCGAGTCATCTGCCAGGGCGGGAACATCCAGCATTGTGGATGCGAATTGGGCCTTATTTCTTGCAATTTCATCAAAGGTACTTCCCTTTTCTTCAAATCCAGGAATCTTCTGAAAATCAGAGAGCCCCTTGATCTCTATGGGAAACTCCCTCAGTAGAAGGGTGTATTCCCTCATTTTACCTTGATTATGGGTTGCCACAACCAAAACTATTTTCGACATAGATATTCACCTCCACGGGGAACGAATGAAACAGGATTTAAAAAATATCTCACTTGATTATTTATTGAAAGGTTTTTATATAATAGCTAGACATTTTTAAGTTTTGTTTTAGCGTTCTAAAGGGTTGGCTTATGCCTGAAGGAAGGACACTTATTATTGGAGATATTCATGGCTGTCTCGATATGCTCAAGAGGCTCATTGACAAGACAGAATGGAATCCCGTCCATGATCGACTCATTTTTATTGGCGACTACATTGATCGGGGGGAAGACGGTAAAGGTGTTATAGACTATATTTTACAACTCAAAAAGGATTCCCCCTTTATACAGTGTCTTATTGGTAACCATGAACAGATGTTTCTTGATTACTTATCAGGTGCTGATTACAACAGCTTCATACTGAATGGAGGTCTCTCGACCCTAAGAGGTTACAAGGAAGTCAGGCGAGGGATAAAGGATCCGCTTATTCCCCCTTCACATCAGGATTTTTTCTCTTCACTTTTACCAATGGTAGAACTTGATGAGTACTATGTGGTGCACGCTGGTTTCCGCCCCAAAGTGAGGATCCAAGATCAGGATCTTTTTGATATGATTTGGATTAGAGACGAGTTTATTTACTCTGACTATGATTTCGGCAAGGTGGTTATCTTCGGCCACACTCCCCTCTATAGTCCTTTGATCCTGAAAAATAAGATAGGCATAGATACGGGGGCTGTTTACGGTAATTGTTTGACCTGCCTCGAGCTTCCAGAAAAGAAATTCTATTCAGTTACACTCAAGTAAAACGGGACTGCACATAATATGTGTCAAATGAATTCGGGCTGTTGCCCAAACGGAAATCCCTTTGAGCGGTCATTAAAACGTTTTTTGCCAATAAATCTTGGCGAAGTGGAAGATAAGCGATGTCAACTGTTTGAGCCCTAAAGGCGAGTTTTGACATCGCCTGGAGTGAGCCTT
>JADFWK010000035.1 GCA_015223015.1 Pseudomonadota bacterium | reverse complement strand
TTGCTGACCTTTACCGCTTCAAGCTCAAGGTAGCGAAAGTGAATGGCAACTGGCTGGTAAAAAGAGCCTACCTTGAAAGATTCACCGGGATGGGTTTCAGCAAGTAAAAGTGAATGGGGTCTTGACTTATTTCCTGTTCGTGCCTTAGTTGTTCAATACGTCTCCTGAGCCTTCTGTTCTTGGCAACCTCATTTTTGGTTCTCTCTGTTGTCGTTCTAACCATACTGTAACTGCTTATGCCGAATCCCTCTGTGTGAATGCATCCTACTTTGAAACCCCTGTTTTCTTCTGCAAATAGATCGCTATGTTCTTAAAACAATATCTCTTTTCCTTGAGAATGGTTTCTCCTTAGCCCCATGTGCAAATAGCGTAATACGATTCGCCGTGGTGTTGTATTCTTAGAGGTAAAGCCATGCTATCCTGCACCTCAACAAGAAAGTTGAGTCAAGAGGAGATTTGACCCCAATCTTCTTGCAACGCATTAGCATGGAAGCCCCCTGTGCTAGCATGGGCTTGGAGGTCGCTCGTTTTCTTGGTATAATAAATTCGGATGTCAAGCGTTTAGTTGTTTCGCAAGAATTGTCTGGTATCAAGAAATATGCTTAAATCGCTTTGGAACCAACTTTATAAGTTAAAAGAGCAAAGCCCCATTGCAAATAAATTAACTTTGTCAAGATTGTCCCCTTTAACAATAAGAGGAGTGGAATGAAAATGGAGATGAAAGTAAAAGGCATAATTTGCGTGTTCTCTCTGTTCCTATTAGTCGTTGGCTTAAATGGTAGTGCCGTTGGAATGGATGATTTATCGGCCCTTCGTAAAAAGGCGAAAGAACGGTCTGAGAACCAGGAGAAAGAAATATTTGATGCCATGTCGGAAAGAGAAGAGAAATACAAAACCCCTAATGGAGACGTAACATCAGAGGTCAAGATCTTTTCCAAGGGCAAAAAGATGAGGATAGAACGTCTAATCAGGGTAATGAATCAAGGTGATCAGGATGGAAACGCTGAAGGAATAATGAATATTATTCTTTTTGATGGTCAAAAGGCATGGGAATTCACATCTTTGTTCGGGAAGGAAAAAGGAAAAAGGGAAATTTCAAATAAAAAATGGGAGGAGCGCCAAAGGTTGAAGACCTGGTGGAAGTGGCTTCCGGAGGAATCGAAGATTGTTGGAAGGGAAACTGTTTCGGATCAGGATTGTTATATCATTGATGTTAACGGTGAAAAGCAGGTTCCTTACAACAAGATCTGGATTTCAAGCCGAAATCTAAGGATGGTCAAGGGAATAAAGAAGTATGGAAAAAGAACGAAGCTCATCACCCATTCTGATTTCAGAACGCTCATAAAAGACCTGGAATTCCCTTTCCGATCAGAGATGTATGTCAACGGTAAGCTTCAAAGTACTGCCATTACCAAATCATTTGAGATCAACAAAGGGCTCTCTGATGAGATATTTGATCCCGAAAAAGTTGAAGTAAAGGGGCTCGACTTTACAGAGGCATTGGATGAAGTGTTTTCAAAAACGATTCCACATGGGAAATGGTCTCCAGGCATCCCAAAACAAGAGATCCCGGACAACATCCCCAGTGATGTGAGAGAAAAAATTGAAGGGTTATATTCCAAAAAAGCTCGTCATCGAATGAAGGCGGCTCATGCCCTCGGTAAAATGGGAGAGCGTGCAGTCCCTGCAATACCGTTTCTCATTGCCATGCTGGATGACGATACGCCCGTCATTATGGGTGATTTTTACAAAAGGACCCCGGGAGGGGCCGCATCATCGGCTTTGAGCCAAATGGGCAGACCGGCTATAGAGCCGCTCATCTCCATATTAAAAGAAGGAAATAATAAAGTCCGATTGGAATCGTTAATGGCTTTACAAAATTTATATAGACGCATTAAAGATTCACGAATTATTGATGCGGTCATTGAAGCTCTGAATGAAGGCAATTTAAAGGTGAAAATAAGAGCGGTTATAATCCTGAAAGAAATAAAGAGCCCCCGGGCAATAGAGGCCCTCTCGACAGCCATGCAGGATAAAGATGTGGAAGTACGCAAGAAAATAGTCCATGTGTTTAAATCAATAAAGGATCCCCGCACCGTAGAACCCCTGATTGCGGCCTTAAAAGATGAGGATAAGGAGATACGGAGAATCGCGGCAGAAGGATTATCCCGCAATAAAGCTCCTATTGCAGTGGATCCCCTGATTAACGCTTCAAAGGATCAGGATGCCTCCGTACGAAGGGCGGCTATCCTGGCTCTCGATTCTCATAAAGATATCCTGCGGGTAAGAGAAGTATTCATTGATGCACTTAAAGATCCTGATGTGACAGTTCGAAGATCTGCACTCTCGATCATAGCACAGAACCCAGTTAAATGGTCACTCGAACCGCTTATCTTTGCATTACAAGATAAAGACCCAAAAATCAGGAAACGTTCAACCCTGGGGCTGGCATACTTATGTGACGGACATGCCGTGGGACCCCTGATAAAAGCATT
Source organism: Pseudomonadota bacterium (assembly GCA_015223015.1). GTDB lineage: Bacteria > Desulfobacterota > DSM-4660 > Desulfatiglandales > B25-G16 > JADFWK01. The sequence continues at coordinate 2,648 of JADFWK010000035.1, read as the reverse complement.
AAAAGATTCAAACAAGGGCGTTCGAAAGGGAGCCGCGGGGGCATTAGGAGGGTTATACACTAAAACGAAAGATCCGCGAATCGTGGATCCTTTAATTGAAGCGACCCAGGATATTGAACCGGAAGTACGGGAAAATGCGGTGGGGGCACTGAAGATCAAGGACCCACGGATCACAAAAATCCTGAACATGGCACTGAAGGATAAAGAACCGGGAGTCAGAGGGGCAGCAGCCCGATCTCTGAAGAGCATTAAGGATGAGCAATCGGTTGAACATCTGATACCATTACTAAAGGATGAGAATATAGAAGTTAGGATAGAGGCAATAGGGGCACTTAGAGAAATGAAAGACGAAAGGGTGTTCGAACCCCTCTTTGCAGTAGTAAAGGATAAAAGCTATAGAAACACCCGTGCGTTGAAAATGAAACATCCATTTAGGCGGATTGAGGATGATCGGGAACTGGCCATAAAGGTATTAGGGGAAAAGGGTGATCCCCGTGCGATAATCCCTTTGGCAGCGCTCTTGAAGGACAATGCGGAAGAACAAAAATACCGATATAAGGCGGCCGAGGCGCTGGGAAGGATCAATGATCCGAGGGCTATTGATACGCTTATTCAAACCCTGGAGGACAAGGATAAGATTGTCCGACAGTATGCTGCTGAAGCATTAGCTCGAAGAAAAGACAGGCGAGTATTGCCGACGCTCTTGGATGGGTTGAACGACAAAAATGTATTTGTCAGACAAAAGGCGGCATCTTCCTTATGGCATTTCAAAGATGATCGTTTTGTTGAACCGTTAATTAAGGCTCTGGATGACAAAGATGGATATGTGCAGGAAGCATCGGCCAGGGCACTGGGAAGAATCGGAGACCCGAGAGCGGTGGAACCCCTCATAAATGCCCTCACAAAGAAAGGGATGGCCGCGGGATGGGCACGAGCCGAACTCCAGGCAATAACTAAAGTCAATTTCGGACACGATGTTAAAAAGTGGAAAGCGTGGTGGATCAAAAATAAAGAGACATGTATAAAATTCAACAAGATAGAAATACAGATGAAGGAGAATACCGACCCTGAACTTGTTGAATATCTGATTAAAGCGATCAGAGATCAATACCCCTATACCCGAAAACGGGCAGCACGTGCACTGGCTTATAGTAAGGACTCCCGGGTCTTGACTTGTTTAATAAATGCCCTGAACGATCCAAATCCCGGTGTACGTGCAAGTGCCGCCTTGGCATTGGGAATAAAAGGGGAGAGTGGAGCTGTTGTGTCCTTGAACAGATCTTTGTCGGATGAAGATAAAGAAGTCAGGTCTGCTGTAGCATATGCATTACAGAAGTTAAGAGATAAACGGTCTGTCGAACCCCTGATTATTGCCCTAAATGACCCGAATAGACTCGTGAAGGCAGCTGTAATATGGGCATTAATGGATATAGGCGATCCCCGATCCATTGAACCCTTGATTAAGACCTTGAGAGACCAGGATCCTAGCATCAGAAGCGTTGCATTAAGGGCTTTAAAAAAGATGACCGGGGAAAGTTTTAGTAGAGATCCGGAAGCATGGTTGAAGTGGTGGAATGAAACCAAAAAGTGAAAAAATCCCTTGTGAACCAGTAAGACCTAGCCACGTTTTTGCAAGAGGTTTACATATCACCTTGAAAATTGCCCCCTCCTTGCAAAGGGCTAAAGCATTACAGAAAAAGTTATACACCAATGTATGTCCCAGCTTTCTGTTTTGTTTTCCCTTGACATACATAAAAACGGATGTTAGCATTAATGCATAAATGACATCATGATTACATGGAGGGATTTATGGTACGTACACAAGTCCAGCTCACTGAAGAGCAGGCTCGTTTACTCAGAGAGATCTCCAGCGCCAGCAGGGAGTCTATTGCAGCCCTGATTCGCAGGGCACTGGATCAGTTTCTTATCAGCAGAAAGCCGGACCGTTCTGCCCTTTACCGCCAGGCATCCGCCATAGTGGGTAAATACGATGCAGGAGTCGGAGACATCTCAGTGGAACATGACCGCTATCTTGAGGAGGCATTTAAGTCATGATCGTTTTTGCCGATACGTCAGCGCTTTTTGCACTCTTAGTCCGAGACGACCTGATGCACATTCGAGCAAAAGAAAACTTCGCATACTTTGCCAGGCACGGGGTACAGCTTCTCACCAGTTCCTTTGTAATCGTTGAAACGGTTGCCCTTCTACAACGCCGTATTGGCCTGGCGTCTGTTCACGACTTCAATGCAAAGATCCTGCCCCTTCTGGAGGTTGTCTGGATTGATGCCGAGTGGCATGGCCGGGCCATGCATCGCCTCCTTGCTCAGGATAGGCGAGGTCTGAGTCTCGTGGATTGTGTAAGTTTTGAAATCATGGAGGCCAGAGAACTAAAGGAAGCATTTACATTTGACCGGCATTTTGAAGAGAATGGCTTTAAAATAGCCGCCTTTCATGACCTGGATCAGGGTTAAGGGTTGTCTCATTCTCGGACAGTCTTCTAGAAAAAATCGCAAAGATATTCGCATCTGAGAAGCATATGGGGCTAAAATCTGTGGCTGATTTTGGAGAATTAACAGATCCAGACGAAAGGGCGATTCGAGAACGGGATGCGTATGAACAAGTAAACTATCTTTTGGAGAAATTAGGTA
>JADFWK010000238.1 GCA_015223015.1 Pseudomonadota bacterium | reverse complement strand
TTCCCCGCCCGCCTCGCCTGAGCGGCTCGCGATGGCGGGCAGGCTTTTCAGATAAGGTGATAAACTCATATTTAGCCTTTGTGCCTGCCCGCCATCGGCTTCGCCTTAGGCGAGGCGGGCGGGTCTTAGTGCCTTTGTGGCTACCTGAACAGTTATCTTCAGAAAGGCACTATATTCCATTGACTTCTTATGCCTGTCAAGAAGTTTGTGGGTCTAATAGCAATGCATTCGCAAAAAGTCGATTTTGCTCTATCCGTGAGCATTTTGGGCGCACTTAAGATGTTTCCAGCTTGAGCGGGACTAAAACTCGGTATAATGCCCTCAAACAGTTAGCATTTCTTAACGCAGAACATCTCAAGCGCTTTTCTCCCAAAACGCTCAATCTCGTTCGCAAAACACTTTTTACGAGTTTTTCAATAGTAATCATTCTTTAATAGAATAACACTCTTTCAAAGAATTTTTTCCGTTGAGGATCTACGGTATCAAAGGCCTTTTGAATGATGGCAAGGGGAGGGTAGAAATCTGTGTTGATAAATTTCTGTGGCAGGAGTAATGTAAGAGCAGCTGGCGGTCTACAGGGTGTTGCCGAAATCCCTTCTCACTGGGTCTAAAACATTTTTTGACAAATCTAAGGCTCCCTTCAGGCGATGTCAAAACTCGCCTTTAGGGCTCAAACAGTTGACAGCGCTTATCTTCCACTTTGCCAAGATTTGTTTGCAAAAAACGTTTTGATGACAGCTCAAAGGGACTTCCGTTTGGGCAACAGCCCGCCTACAGTTAACCCTTTAATTGAGGAGGTGTAACGTGGCGACCAAAGTTATCATTACAAGAAAGGTGACAAAGGGTGGACAAAAGGATTTGCTGCCACTTTTATTGGACCTGCGGACAAAGGCCATGGCCCAAAGGGGATATATCTCCGGTGAAACACTAAAAGGGATTAGTGATCCGGATGAATTTATGGTGATAAGCACCTGGAACAGCGTTGAAGACTGGAAGGCCTGGGAGGATAATCCTGAGCGACGAGAGATTCAGGGGAAAATCGATGCCCTGTTGGAGGAAAAGACGATCGCCAGGGCCTATCTTCATGGATAGTGAGAAATTGATTGCAAATATCTCTCGCCCGCCTGTCCCGCACCGAGCGGGGCTCCCCTTCGACAAGCCCTTCGGCTTGAGCCTCTCGGCCATGAGCTCGAGGCCGAATGGCTCAGGTCGAAAGCTCAGGGCTCAGGGTCGCTTGAGCACGCAGTCTTCGACCCTGAGGCTCAGACCCGAAGGGAGCTCGGAGTGAGATGTTTTTTAGTTTGACCTGATTTGGTGATACCTATGCAACGCTCACGGTGCCTTTCTGAAGCGAGAAAGCTGTGAACAACGTTAGGTGATTGAATACGTTATTAGAGTCCGAGGTTTCTAATAAAATCGCCCTTTATTTCATCTGGATTTATTTCAATTACTTCGATACCAGCGCTGAGAAGGAGGGCTGCTGTTACACCAACGCCATATCCAGAATCTGTCTCGCAATAAGGGGTAGCAAGACCGCACGAGGGGCTTTTATGTTTTAAGAGTGCCTTTGTGGCCCCCGTCATCGTTGCCAGGTTAAGGGTCTCCCGAGCCCCCTTCAGAAAGGCCTGTGTTACATCCTCACCTAAAGAGTTTATTACCCGGGCGTGTTTAGAGAGGACCGTCTTTCCATCACCGTTAACAATGTTGGATGGTGCACGGGGTGTGGGTAAACCACCTAACTGTTCAGGGCAAACAGGGATGAGGTGTATTTCGCGCGCCCTACTAACAATCTCATCAACCCGGCTGTGACCACCGTCATAGCGGCAGGTAATGCCAAGGAGGCAGCTGCTTATCAGAACGGGCAAAGGTTACAACCTCACTCAATGAACTTCAGTGCAGAATCCACGGGATCTCTCTCCTCTATCCATCCAATCTGAAAAGCCTTTTCACCCGTCGCCATAATCTGATTCATGAGATCCTGAACATCCTGTTCGGCTACGATGATTATCATCCCGATACCATTATTAAAGGTTCTCATCATCTCTTCCTCGCTGATATTTCCAGCCTTCTGGATGAAATCAAAGATGGGCTGCGGCGTCCAGGAGGATCGGCTAATTATTGCCTGGCAGTGGGCAGGGAGTATCCTAGGGAGGTTTTCGGTAATCCCGCCACCAGTTATGTGGGAGATGCCGGATACGTGAAAATTCCTAATGAGGGGGGTTATGGTATCTACATAGATCCGTGTTGGTTCAAGCAATTCTTCCCCAAGGGTCCGGCTGAATTCTTCAATATATTTATCTACAGATATCTTGAGTCCGTCAAAAAATATCCTTCTAACCAGGGAGTAGCCATTGCTGTGAAGCCCACTGGAGGCTAATCCGATGAGTTGGTGTCCAATAGCTATGTCACTGCCGTCAATAATCTCATCAGCATCTACTAATCCCACAATAAACCCGGCAAGATCATATTCATCTTGGGGATAAAATCCCGGCATTTCGGCTGTCTCCCCACCGATAAGGGAGCACTTCGCCTGTTCACAGCCCTTACTGATACCCCGTATTATCTCGATAGCCGTGTCGTGATTGAGCTTGCCCATTGAAAGGTAATCTAGAAAAAAGAGCGGGATCGCACCTTGTACGATAATATCATTGACGCACATGGCTACCAGATCTATTCCTACCGTATCATGTTTATTGAGCATAAAGGCTATTTTGAGCTTTGTGCCTACTCCATCAGTTGAGGAGACGAGAACAGGTTTATTAATATTCCCTAAACCCAGAGAGTAAAGAGCGGCATAGCTGCCTAGATCGCTCATAACATTCGATTTGAAGGTGGTGCTGACGATTGGTTTTATGCTATCAACAAATCTTTTACCAGCATCTATGTCTACGCCTGCCTCTGCGTATCTGTCTTTACTTTTTCGGTTTGCCATAACTTTTTCCTTCCATGAACCCTGGAGCGGTTATTGCCCTGTGGAATCAGGACTTATGTGAGAGATAGATGATACTAACAATTTGGAAACGTTCAAAAATTGAGGTCCAGTTCTTTTTTTCAGCCACATGATGAGAATCAATTTATCTAACTGGTAATGCCAATTTCCTCAAGGCCTGCCCGCCATCGCTCTCGCTC
>JADFWK010000237.1 GCA_015223015.1 Pseudomonadota bacterium | reverse complement strand
TAACCTATTGATTCTTAAGCTTCTTGCAGGGTATGGGTATCTTTTTTTTGGATTATGCCCCACATAGTTTAGATCAGTGGGCGTTTCAAAATGGTTTATATAGATGAAGCCTATGATTCTAAGGCTTATGGCTCAATAAACCATTTTGAATCGACCCAGTAAGGGGCCATGTCAAAGGACATAACCAAAAAAAAGATACCCATACCCTGCACTTTGACGTTATCTTGTATTGGTGGGAAACCCTTTGACTAATCACCCTTTATCTTGGTAAAGATGCTTGCATCTATTTAGTTATTAAAAATCTTTCTCACTTGATGTCAACTAATCAATCTGATAAATTTATATTAATAAAGAAGGCAATCAAGGAAGGTAGCTTTTTCGACAGGATTGCCCTGATTTCATCAATATGGTTCGGTGCAGGTCTGCTGCCGGTAATGCCAGGTACCTACGGCACGGTTGCTGCCATACCTCTGTATCTAGTTGGAAGTTTTCTAGCTCCTCAATACCAGCTCTCTATTTTACTGATAATCGTCATCGGCGCAGTCTGGTCATCTCACAGAAGCCAGGGCATCCTGGGTGTGGTCGATCCACCTGAGATCGTTATTGATGAGGTAGCTGGGTTCCTGGTAACCATCATCCTTATCCCTTTTACCTGGCCAACTCTTATTGCGGGGTTTTTTCTCTTCAGGTTTTTTGATATCCTGAAACCACCTCCCATAAAAGGAATTGAAAAAAAGATAAAGGGGGGAGTTGGGGTAGTCCTCGATGATCTGGTGGCCGGTGCATATGCTCATATTTCCTTGAGGCTTCTTATCTATTTTTTCAACTAAAAATGAACCATTGACCGGGAAATAATGCTTACAGAGATCATAGTAATAGGTAATGAACTGGTTTCTGGAAAGACAAGAGATCTTAATGGCTGGTATGCATCAGGGTGTCTCCTATCTTGCGGCCTAGAGGTCAATGAAATCACAACCGTGGGCGACAACTACGATACGCTCTCCGCTGTGTTGAGGAGAGCTGTAGAAAGGTCTCATTTTATCATTGTTACGGGTGGATTGGGCCCAACCGAAGATGACCTAACCACTCAGATAGCGGCAAAGGCTCTTGGCAGGCCTCTCTCCTTTGATCAAACCGTTCTCGATCACATAAGGGAGGGTACGAAGAGATTGGGCCTCACCTGGTCTCCCTCATTGGAAAAACTGGCCTGGCTTCCCAGAGGGGCAAAGATTTTGGATCCTCACGGACATACCTGCGGTTATTCACTTTCAAAAGAAGACGCTCAGGTCTATTTCCTGCCAGGTGTTCCCGAGCAGATGAGGGAGTTGATGGATAGGGTGGTTGTTCCAGATATTCTTAGAAGATACACACCGGTCACAGTGCCACGACACAGGGTACTCGAGGTTTATGGATTGAGTGAATCCCAAATTGTGGATGTCTTCAAGGGTCTCAAAGATGATCGAAAGAAGGTAATGTTTGGCTTCTATCCCTTTTTTCCTGAACACCGCATCACCATTACAGTCCGGGGAAAAGATGAAACGGAGATTGAAAGGCAATTGACCGGGGCTGAGGATAAAATCAGGAATCTCCTAGGGTCCTACGTGTTTGCATCGGGTGACAAAACCATGGAAGCTGTGGTTGGAGAGCTGCTCAGAGAGCAAGAGATGACGTTGTCTGTTGCCGAATCATGCACGGGGGGTCTTATTGGCCATAGGCTTACCTCCATATCAGGGAGTTCTCTCTACTTTGAGCGGGGGTTGATTGTTTACAGCAACAGATCCAAGGTCGAGATGCTTGGGGTAAGCCAGCAAACCATAGATTCATATGGGGCTGTAAGTGATCAAACAGTAAGGGAAATGGCGGCGGGGGTCAAGAAAACTGCGAAAACGGATATGGGGCTCGCTGTAACAGGTATCGCCGGTCCTTCAGGGGGAACAGAGGACAAACCAGTTGGTACCGTGTTTATTGGACTCTCTGTCCATACCAAGGTATTCTCCGGTCATTATCGTTTTTCCGGAGACAGGGATAAGGTCAAGCTTAACGCTGCTGAAATGGCCCTTGATTGGGTCAGGAGATATCTCAATGGCTATCCGTTCATTCCTGGCATTTGAACTTCCCTCTGAAATCAGGGAACAGATTGCGAAGATCTCTCATGAACTGCAGCAATCAAGCCTGCCCGTGAGGTGGGTTAAGACAGAGAACATTCATCTCACGATCATCTTCCTTGGGTCGGTTAGTGAAGATACCATAGATGATATAAAAGAGAAGAGTGGCGCGGTTGTTGAACGGTTTTCAGCTATCAAGATCCGTCTGAATGGTATTGGTGTTTTCCCTAACTGGAGGAGACCAAGGGTGTTTTGGGCCGGCCTTGATGGAGAGATTGAAAGCCTGTCAAATCTGCGAAATCAATTACAGGTAGAACTAAAGGCGCTCGGTTTTAAGCCAGAAAAAAGGCCATTCAGGCCACATCTGACATTGGGTCGTTTTAAGAGTTTATTGGAGCGGGATGAGGAATTGAAATGGATTCTTGATCGATTTCATGATATTAATACTAATCTACACTACCTTAATGAACTTATCCTTTTCAAAAGCGATCTTAAGCCGGGCGGTCCAGTTTATACAAAAATGGCTGCTTGGCCATTGACAATGGATTAATCAGGCTCTAACCGTTCACCAGTGTTTATAGGGGCTGAATGGTTACAGCAGACTTTAGTGAAGGGGGATTATCATGGCAGTAGATTCGGAAAAGGAAAAATCTGTAGGTCTCGCCATTTCACAGATTGAAAAGCAATATGGGCGAGGATCGATAATGAAGTTGGGGCAAGATGGGGCAGTTATAGACATTCCTGTCATCTCTACAGGCTCCCTTGCCCTGGATTACGCCCTTGGTCTGGGTGGTGTACCTCGGGGAAGAGTGATTGAGATCTTTGGTCCTGAATCATCAGGAAAAACTACCCTGGGCCTCCACATTATTGCAGAAGCGCAGGCCAAGGATGGGATTGCTGCCTTTATAGATGCCGAACATGCCCTTGATCTCTCCTATGCCAAAAGACTCGGCGTAAAAGTTGATTCCCTGCTGGTATCCCAACCGGACAGCGGGGAGCAGGCACTGGACATAGCAGAAATCCTGGTGCGGAGCGGGGCTATCGATGCGTTGGTCATCGATTCTGTTGCAGCCCTTGTTCCACGGGCAGAGATTGAGGGAGAAATGGGAGATCAGCAGATTGGACTGCAGGCCAGACTCATGTCCAAGGCCCTCAGAAAATTGGCAGCAAGCATTAACAGATCGATGACTTGCGTTATCTTTATCAACCAGATCCGGATGAAAATCGGGGTGATGTTTGGAAACCCAGAGACTACCACCGGCGGGAACGCGCTCAAGTTTTACGCAACACAACGCCTCGACATCCGAAGGATAGGCTCGATACAGGATGGTGACAAAACAATCGGCAACAGAACCAGGGTCAAGGTAGTAAAAAATAAGATTGCTCCTCCCTTCAGACAAGCCGAGTTTGACCTCATCTTTGGTACTGGCATATCAAAGGAAGGAGACCTGCTAGATCTTGGTGTTGAACTAGATATCGTGGAGAAGAGTGGCGCCTGGTACTCATTTCATGAGGAACGGATTGGCCAAGGAAGGGAAAACGTTCGAAGGTTTTTGAGCGAGCATCCAGATGTAGTAAATGATGTCTCTGAGAAGGTAAAGGCAAAACTTGGCCTCAGTGAAAAAAGAGATTCTTCACAAACCGAAACCGATAACGCACCAGAATAGTACAAGTGAATGACCTATGGATAGTAGAGGAATCAGAGAGAAATTCTTACAATACTTTAGAGATCATGGCCACGAGGTCGTAAAAAGCTCCTCACTAGTGCCCAAGGATGACCCTACCCTCCTCTTTACTAATGCCGGCATGGTGCCATTCAAGAATCTATTCCTCGGCCTTGAAAAGAGGGGATATACACGGGCCGCCAGCTCACAAAAATGCGTCAGGGCGGGAGGAAAACATAATGATCTCGATGAGGTAGGTTATACCAACAGGCACCACACCTTCTTTGAAATGCTGGGTAACTTCTCCTTTGGCGATTATTTCAAAGAAGAAGCCATCGAGATGGCATGGGAACTCCTGACCGTAGGATATGGCTTGCCAGAAGACAAACTCTGGGTCTCAATCTACACGGATGATGATGAAGCATACAAAATCTGGAACGAACACATAGGTGTACCTCATGAGAGGATCACCAGATTTGGAGAAGAGGACAACTTCTGGTCCATGGGAGACACCGGCCCGTGCGGCCCATGCTCGGAGGTGTATATTGATCAGGGTCCCGAGGTAGGATGTGGCAAGTCTACCTGCAAGGTAGGGTGTGACTGCGACAGATATCTAGAGTTGTGGAACCTGGTCTTTACCCAGTTCAATAGAGAACCTGATGGCTCGCTTATCCCTCTTCCTAAGCCGAATATAGATACCGGTATGGGTTTAGAGAGACTGGCTGCGGTCTTGCAGGGTGTGTATTCGAACTACGATACAGACCTCTTCTCCGATATTATCAAACTCATTGAGGAATTGGCAGGATCCAGATATGGCCAGGATGCAAAATGCGACATTTCCTTCAGGGTGCTTGCAGATCACTGCCGGGCTGCTGCCTTCCTGATAGCCGACGGCATTATGCCGTCAAATGAGGGGAGGGGCTACGTTCTCAGGCGGGTCATTAGGCGGGCTCTCAGATACGGCCAAATCCTTGGAATCAAAGGCACCTTTCTGCATCGTTTGACAGACACGGTTGTTGAGGTAATGGGCCCCGACTACCCGGAGTTACAGCAATCCAGAAGATTTGTTGACGAAGTGGTGATCAATGAGGAAAAACGGTTTGAGGACACCCTCTTCCACGGTCTTTCGGTTTTGAAGGAAGAGATCGACGGGTTACGCACCAAAGGGCAGTCGATTATCCCTGGAGGGTTAGCCTTCAGGCTCTACGACACCTATGGTTTCCCCCCAGACCTGGTTAAGGATATAGCCCGAGACGAGGATCTGACGGTAGACCTTGTGGGATTTGATCAAGCCATGGCAGAGCAAAGGGCTGCCTCTCAGAGAAGCTGGAAGGGAAGTGGGCAAGAAGAAATACCGGAGATTTACAGAAGACTTGATGCGAGCGGTGTGGAATGCCAATTCCTGGGCTATGAAACGTTAATGGCACAGGCAAAGGTGATATCTCTCTTACAAGACGGTAAGGAGATTGATTCGGCCCGTGCAGGGGATCAGGTAGAGATTATCCTTGATCGAACCCCCTTCTACGGTGAAGCCGGTGGTCAGATTGGGGATACCGGGTGGATAGCTGGTGATTCTTGTAGGGTTGAAATTGAAGATAGCCTCCGGTACCCTGCGAATCTTATTATCCATAAGGGGAAGCTTATTGAGGGTATGCTGTCCCCGGGGGATACCGTTAAAGCGATGGTTGACGAAAAAAGGAGGAATAGTATTGCCCACAATCACACGGCAACGCACCTCCTTCAGGCTGCATTAAGGCAAACCCTTGGGGAACATGTGAAACAAGCAGGATCTTTTGTGGGACCTGAAAGGATGAGATTTGATTTCACCCATTTTGCACAGATAACGCCTGAGAGATTAAAAGAGCTTGAGATGCTGGTAAATCTCAATATACAAAAGAACCTCCCTGTTACAACCCGCATCATGCCACGAGATGAGGCCTTTGAACTCGATGCAATTGCCTTGTTCGAAGAACGGTATGGTGATCAGGTGAGGGTTTTGACTATTGGGGATGGACTGAGCCAGGAGCTCTGCGGAGGAACTCACGTTAAGTCAACAGGAGAGATAGGTGTCTTCTTTTTGGTGAGTGAAGGGGCAGTTGCATCCGGCATCAGGAGAATTGAAGGTCTCACCGGAGAAGGAGCTATTCGGGAAATACAAAAGGAGGTAGACAATCTTAAGGCGGTATCGGGCCTCCTCAAAACCACCCCTGATCAGCTTGCTACACGAGTCGAGCATTTCATCGATATCCAAAAACAAAAAGAGCGCGAGATAGAATCCCTCAAGGCCAGACTGGCAACGAAACAGTCCGAGGATATAATCACTACTGCTCGTGAGGTGAACGGTGTTAAAGTCATCAGCCAGGAAGTAGCAGCAGATAACCCGAAAGACCTGAGAGACTTTGGCGACCACCTCAGGGATAAACTGGAGTCTGGAATAATCGTGCTCGGTGCCAGAGATAAGGATAAGGTCTTTCTGCAGTGTAGGGTCACCCCCGATCTATTAACTAGATTCAATGCTGGAAACATCATAAAAGAGTTGTCTGTATTAGTTGGGGGAAGAGGTGGCGGAAGAAAAGATATGGCAGAGGGCGGTGGAACAAAGGTATCTGAGCTGAAAAAGGCCCTCTCTAAGGTTTATGATATTATTCTCAAATGATAAATTCCAAAGCTCAAAACACAGCCGAATGCACACTGCAACAAGGTAAACAGATACCCTCCCTCCCCCACTGGGATCTCATTGAGACCCCCGGACACACCCATGACAGCATCTGTTTTTACGATCGGGAGGAAAAAATGCTTATCTCTGGCGATACCATACTTAACCTCAAGGGCTGTGGTGAACTGAAAAAGGAACAATCATTTGCTTGAGCACACCTTTATCCACATTCCCGGCATTGGTCCAAAGACCGAGCAGCACCTCTGGACAAAGGGCCTCCTTACCTGGAGAGATTTCTTAACTACTAACGAGACACACCTATCCCAACCACACAACACCTTTGTACGTGAGAATCTGGAGGCCTCAATCGAAAACAGGGACAATATCCATTTTTTCGTGGATAGACTATCCCCCGGGGATCTGTGGCGAACGTTCTACAATTTCAAGCATAAGGCTGTGTACCTGGACATTGAAACAAGTGGGTTTTACCAGGGCATCGACGAGATTACCCTTATTGGCATCTATGACAGCCAAGGGGTAAAGACCTTTGTGCAAGGTATAAACCTAGATGAATTTGAACTGGCAATAGCACCCTATGAATTGGTCATCACCTTTAATGGCTCCCAGTTTGATTTACCCTTTATCAGGAGGCAATTTCCACACATCTCACTGCCCCCCGCCCATATCGATCTCAGGTTTTTCCTGAAGAGGCTGGGCTATAGAGGCGGTCTCAAGGCGATTGAAAAATCCTTTGGCCTTTCTCGTGACTCTGCCATTGACGGAATGGATGGTTATGATGCTGTTTTGATGTGGGACGCTTACCAGTCGGGAGATGAAAGCGCGCTGGAACGCCTCATCCTCTATAACACCGCAGATATTGTTGACCTTGAGCCCTTGATGGAAAGAGGATACGAGGAGATGAAGAGTCAGTTGCTTCCCTCTAATAAACAACGGGGGGCAGAAAAGGGCGTTTAGGGGAGAATACCTGAGATAGTATGGTAAATTAAAGATCAAAGCCTTGGCCCTTATCACACTTTCAAAAAAGTAATTACCAACCATCCCTTTATTGTGAAAAAAGAGGATGTATGCAATGGCAGCCCCATCATTGAAGGTACCAGGACCCGGGTTATAGATATCGCGATAGAATATGAAGTACTTGGCCACTCTCCAGATGTAATCATAGGCGGTCACCCCTATCTCAATCTAACCCAGGTTCAGCGCTTCACACTGGCGGGTGACCTATTTAGTCATTCGGGGAGAAGGTGATCTTAACAACACATCTGCCGTCGCCTTTGACGAGGCTTTCCTTGATCTCGTGAATTGGTTTGAGGCGCAAGGCCTTCATAACCCCATTTCTGAGGGCCTGGCAACCACATTCATAGCCTTCCAGCAAGTTGGCCTTACTGAGAGAATCATAGGCATGACATTGTTTTCCTGTCCAAATAGCCGTATCCCCGTCATAGGTAATGGGCTCGTTTATATAAAGCTCATCAAAAAATGCATTTTTCCAGACCGTTTTGAAGACAAACATCAATTCTTGAATTGAGTGCGGCCTTTGAACAATCTTTTCACGTAACAGGGTCAGGGTGATCATCCGGAATATTTTCTCCGAAACCTCAAGGTTCAGTCGGTTGGCCTGATCAGATCCCAATTCCCTAATAAGGGCAGCGTGCCAGAAGGAGTCGTGAAACCACCACAGTTTATTCACGGTTTCATTTGATTTGAATCTCTTTATCAACACAGACATGCCTCACTGGAGGGAAGATATGCGTTTGAGGTGCAAGAATTCCTATGTTACAGACCTCTCATGCGTACTGTTCTTACAGAAAAAATCTACCCCGGTTTGTACCCTCCCAAACTCATATGACCAATCTCTAATACTACTTGGTGAGTAAAAAATAAAGCAGAGAGTTTTGAACCAGTTCGAATCCACGAGGAACTTAAATGAGCAGGGCGGCGAGGAAGCCTTTAATGGCCTTTCTCTGCCAGGGAAACGACAGAGATCTGTAACCCTTTTTAATTCTTGACAAAATGAGGGTTTTTTGGTAAAAGCCCCTTGCAAATGGTAATTTTAATCAAGGATGCACTAGACAGAAATTACTAACCAAGTATCTTGCAGTGACCGTATGGGATCAGGCTCCCCCTACTCATTGTCTCACTGTTCGAATCGCAAACAAAGAGGTAGGCTGAAATGAAGGAAGTAAAAGAACTTATGGTGTCGATGAATACACGGGATTTTACCATAGATATACCCATTGAAGACGATGAACTGATTGAAACTATCTTTGGTGCGCTAAAGGAATACGTACATAGGGGTTTTTCACTCAGAATAAAAGAATCGTATGTCACGTCTCTGTCGGATTCACTAAAGATAATCACAAAGATAATTTCTGGGGGTGCGCAAATGGATGAATGGAGAATTGAAAGCAAGCAGCTGCGCTCCATCATAAGAAAAAGCAAATAGGCCTATACCCCACCAAATCACCTGGAAAGAACTCTGGCCGTGCCGTTTTCTGATACCAGAATGCAATCTTCAAAATTTGCCTTCTGGATCGTCATCGCGCCCATGAGAGGCAAACCTCTTAGGTCAAGACTTCAATTCGGCACTCATTCTCACAACCACATGCCCCCACCCACCACAACTCGGGCCAGTGTCAAAACATCCCGTTGTGTTAAACATCACCTCATTGGGATCCCGGCCATTCATGAG
>JADFWK010000034.1 GCA_015223015.1 Pseudomonadota bacterium | reverse complement strand
TGGCGAACCGCCATTTCATCCTGCCGAAGAGATTCGAATTCTCTATCTGCAATTTCCAGTAATCCAGCGAGACACGCAAATCTTCTTCGAACCCGGAATGGGATGTCTTCTGGAGATTTGTAAACAATGTCGTGCTCAATCTCAGCCCATGCATGTTGTAGAATTGTTCTGACCTGTATTTCACACTTCATTTTGTTAAAGAGGGCATACTCAGGAAGTTCAAGCAACTCGGGTCTGAATTCTACCACAAAGTGAACCGATGCATATCCGAAAATTGCAGGATCTAAACACAATCTTTTATCCACTGAATGTTTAGGATCAACCTTAAACTCCTTTTCGATCAGGGGCACTATTTTATCCACATCACTCGGGAAGTATGCAATTATTCTTACACCCGCCAAGTCAGTGATGTTATTAGGCAGGTTATCATAGACCTCTCCTTCTCTCGTTATCTTTTCTCTAAGTTCCTCTGGGTCTTTTCCTCTACTTGTGATCGAATGCGGGACAATACCCTTAATCTCCATGATTTTGTGACATCAGAACAATATCCAAGACCTTTTGTGTTTTACAGGTTGCGACGTTTCGTTACATAAAAGCGCGGAGACCATGGATATCACCGTCATAGTTGTAGGTTCTTTGGAATTGATATATAGAAGGTTATCCCTCTCTCCTGGCCAAGCTCTAACCATACATCTCCGCCATGTTTTTCGGCTATTTCTCTTACGATCGTCAGCCCCAATCCTGATCCTTCAATCTGTTTAGATGTTTTTCTTCTGATGAAAGGGCCAAAAACGTCTTGATGATTACCTTGCTCTTTTATGCCAATGCCATTATCCTTGACAGAAAGAATGTGGGATTCACCAGATCCCTTATATTTGATATCAATTTCACTTAATGCTTCACCACCGTATTTTAGTGCATTGTCTACAAGATTCCGTAAGGCCCTTATTATGCACAATCTATCTGCTTTGATTTCAGGGATGTAATCAGGCTCCGACCACCTTATTTCTCGAATGCTAAGTTGAGAGGAAAACTCTTCTCCAATCACCTGAAGAACCTCTTTTAGCGCTAATCTTTCAATAGTCAAAGGTGCTTCCTTGGTTGAAATGAAAACATTGATCTGCCCAACAAGCGCAGCAATCTGTTCGGCAGCTTTCAAGATTTGCTCGCAGTACCTCTGCCCTTTCTCGTCAAGTATATCCGCATAGTCTTTATGCAACCGTTTTGTAAGACCATAGAGACCGACGGCCGGGCTTTTAAGATCATGAGAAACCGAATAGGCAAAGAGTTTTATTTTTTTAGAACTTTCTTTTAATGCTTCCTGCATCTGCTTGCGTTCGGTGATATCAACAAACGAGGCCATCCTTCCCACATCATGTCCCTCGTTGTCAGTAATACTTGAGGTGGAAACCTCTACATGGAATATGGTGCCGTCCTTGCGAAGTGCTGGAAATATTTCGGTTTCCCCATTTGATTTGTCGATAATAGACTCTATATTAATGAATCTGCGACGCCCTTGATGGGTAAACAATTCATCCGCATATTTACCCGTAACCTCTTTTTGGAATTCATACTCGAACATCCTGAGGAAAGTAGCGTTTGCATATTTGATGCTCCCTGTTTTGTCCGTTATCATGACCCCACTTGCAGCGGAGTTTAATGCAGCATAAACTATATTCAATTCTTCCTCTACCAGCCTTCGCTCGGTGGATTCTTTACTTAAGTCTTTAACTACTTGTTTCAGTTCTTCATAAGTCGGTTTTCTGCTCATCAGAGAATTCTCCAGATGCTACAAAAACAAAAAGGCTCACATAATGATTTGGCGAGGTAATGGTGAGTATCGAAGCCAAAGGCAATGTAGGAGCAGTAATCACCAATCTGAGGGCCTTCGGTCTTAGCGCGAAAACGGGAAGATGGGTGGTAGACCGACTAGGCCTGGAAAAATGACCAAGTAACTTCATTTGAATATCAGAGGGCTTCTGGAATCCTAGACCTCAAGGCAGAAGCACAACATTCCCTAGGATTCCCATATGTTGTGTCCTAAGCAGGTAACGCAGAGCTGACAACTGGTGCTATGCTTGTTCAAGAACAGAAAGACGAAAAACTTACGATTACTGTAGAGACCGCCGAAAAAGTCCAATTTAACCATTTTTGGTCGATTCGCATCTAGTAAATCAACTACTTACAAGCCCAAAGATTCTTGATTTAGGGTTTTTCAACAGTCTCGCTATTATTACTCTTTATTTTTCTTTCGGGCCGTTGGCTTTTCCGTGGTCAGCGCAGTTTTCTTTTCCCCCTCGGGCTTTCCGGCTTCCTTTCTCTGTTCAGCTCCCCTCACGCGCGCCTCCATTCTATCCAAGATGTCGGCCGTCTTATCGCGCAAGGAATCGGTGGCGCCGGTAATGCTTTCGCCCACCTTGGTTAGGGCCTCGGTCTGCCTCTTCAAATCGGCTCTCCCGCCCACCTTGGAGTAGGCTAAGATGGCGATGAGTAAAGCAACAATTGCGATAATTAATGCTAAAGCTTCCATGATCCCATACCCCCTTTCCCTAATCTTGGTACCTCGCGGAGCCCCTTCTTGTGGGCTCCCTGATCAGTATAGGATTTCTAGTAGGAGCTGTAAAGCATTATTCCTGCCAGACTCTGTACGTATGCCTTCTTAGCTGTAAGACAGAAAAAGATTTCGCCGCTGTTGTTTTTGGAGATGGCTGTATGGATTTTTGAGCATAGATATTTTGTGCCGAAGCCCGATAAAACCATTGGGCCAGGGCTTCTCATGTATGAGGCTTATGGTACTCAAGAGCTCGCAGAAGTTGCTTTAAAGTTAAGCACGAGAGGAGGCTATAAGATTCTTGGCATAATAGGCAGAGGATCAATACATTGTGGTCTCGGCTTTTCAGTAAGAATTATGACATACTCCTTATATGAAGCCGCCTTATGTCAAGCTCCTTTTTTGTTTTGGACATTGAACTGGGTGAATCCACCAGTGGTCAATCGAGCAAGTGGCTTTCTGAGACGTGAGGCTTTCATCTGCCTCGAACGAACTTCTATCCGTGCTGGCTTCCTTGTGCCAGACACCTCTTGATACCTTTCCTAAAGGCAAGTGACCAGCGATATATAACTGAAGTGTACACTTTCAGTACTTGGTAGAAATTGACGAATTGCGAAAGAATTAATCATCTATCATTTGAATACGAGAAACGGCAGTTTCGCTAGATCCCTACATGTTGTGCCTAGTTACGATATGCTCAAGGTTTAGCTTTCTTGCCATAGCTGACAGCCGCGATCAATCCGATTCTATTATAGATTTGGTTTGGTAATCAAATCTTTTTCGGCCTTCAAATTCTGCTCAATCAGCAGAAATCGCTAGCTTGGGGATAAAAGAATCACACACAAGATATTGAGATTTCGAAAAGAAAAAAGCCAGAGCCACGATGACCCCGTTTCTCACCCTCACAAAATAGAAAAGCCGGAGGTGGCTTCTTAACGCTTGACCCGTTTCCTCCGGTTCTGTATCTTGATAATGTCATAACGTACCTTTCCAGGACGGTATCGCCCTTTCTCAGGATATCATTTTTATTCAAGCGATAGGGATGGATCAGCCCAGCAATAAAGCTAAGATATCGAACAGCCTTAAATCAACTAAGGTAAGTCAGGTTTGGAAATAGGAATTTTGAAAGGGAGGCGCTAATGTTATTAGACCCGGTGCTCGGTTTATTCTCGAATGACCTGGCCATTGACCTCGGTACTGCCAATACCCTGGTTTATGTCAAGGGCAAAGGGATAGTCTTAAATGAGCCTTCTGTGGTAGCGGTCAGGAGAGGAGATCGGAGAGGAAGCAAGATACTGGCAGTTGGAAAAGATGCGAAGAGGATGCTGGGCCGAACGCCAGGGAATATTGTTGCGACCCGGCCTATGGCGGATGGGGTTATTGCTGATTTCGATATGACCGAGACCATGCTCAAATATTTTATTAGAAAGGTTCACAAGCGCCGATCCCTTGTGCGACCCCGTA
Organism: Pseudomonadota bacterium; assembly: GCA_015223015.1. Taxonomy (GTDB): domain Bacteria; phylum Desulfobacterota; class DSM-4660; order Desulfatiglandales; family B25-G16; genus JADFWK01. The sequence goes on along the minus strand of JADFWK010000034.1, from coordinate 298 downwards.
TAATCATATCCGTTCCATCGGGTGTAACCCAGGTTGAAAAGAGAGCGGTCCGGGAGTCAGCAGAATCTGCTGGGGCTCGGGAGGTGTTTTTGATTGAGGAACCCATGGCCGCCGCTATAGGCGCAGACCTACCGATAACTGAGCCCACGAGCAATATGATAGTTGATATAGGGGCAGGAACCACAGAGGTAGCTGTTATTTCACTGGGAGGAATGGTGTATTCGCGTTCAGTAAGGGTGGGTGGTGATAAGATGGACGAGGCTATTCTGCAGCACATAAAACGGAAATATAATCTTTT
>JADFWK010000236.1 GCA_015223015.1 Pseudomonadota bacterium | reverse complement strand
GGGAAAGGCCAGTTCATACCCCTTACCTACAAGCCACCAGCAGAACTCCCTGATGATGAATATCCTCTGCTTCTTACGAGTGAGAGGAGCAGGTACCATTTCCATACGGGCACTATGACACGAAAGGTTAAGGGGCTCAATGCATTGGATGGCGAAGGCATGGTAGAGATGAGCCCAAAGGACGCATCATTATTGGGTATAGGCGATGGGGAGATGGTTAGGGTTGTATCCCGGAGGGGAGCTGTTACCGCAAAAGCAAAAGTGACAGAGGTTACACCTGCGGGGGTCGTGAGCATGAACTTCCACTTTGCAGAAAGCCCTACCAATCAATTAACCAACCCAGCCGTTGACCCCGTGGCTAAAATACCTGAATTCAAGGTATGTGCAGTGAGGATTGAAAAGAGCCAGGAATAGTTTTTTCAGGAGGTGTAAATTGTATAAAATACTAGCAAAGGAAGAGTTAGTACCCAATATACATTTGATTAACGTTGAGGCCCCCGCGGTAGCTAAAAAGGCCCAGCCAGGCCAGTTTGTAATCATTACTGTTGACGAGAAGGGTGAAAGGATTCCACTCACAGTCGCAGACTGGGATCGAGAAAAGGGCTTCATCACCATTGTATTCATGGAGGTGGGAACCACTACCCAGCGCCTGGCTCTCCTGAACGCCGGAGATTCCCTTTACAGCCTCGTAGGTCCTCTAGGCATCCCGACACATATTGAAAAATTCGGTACCGTAGTCTGCGTCGGTGGTTGCTATGGCATAGCTGCCATGATGCCCATTGCCCGGGCGATGAAGGAGGCAGGCAACAAGGTTATCTCGGTTATTGAGGGTCGGAGTAAGTATCTCCTGTTTTGGGAAGAGGAATTGAAGAGGGTAAGTGACCAGTTGTTCGTGACCGTTGGTGATGGTTCTCATGCTGCTGAAAGATGGATCCCTGATCAGGTTAAACAAATAGTTGACAGTGGAGGTAAGATTGATCTTGTTGTCGCCTTTGGTTGTACCTTTATGATGAAGCTCACCTCAGAGACAACAAAGCCTCTGGGCATCAAGACAGTTGTTCATTTGAGCTCAATTATGGTGGATGGGACTGGCATGTGTGGCTGTTGCAGGGTGTCAGTTGGCGGAGAGACTAGGTTCGCTTGTGTAGATGGCCCTGAATTTGATGGCCATGAGGTAGATTGGGACGTGCTCCTCTCTCGGCAAAGAGGTTATCAGGATGAAGAGATCCAGTCATTGCAAGAGTGGGAGAGTCGGCAGTGGAGCAGAACATAAGAGAGATATAGTGTCTAAAGTTAAGGAATAAAAAAGCAAAGCATACAGCAACTTTAGCTCACTTATAACCCTGGCCCAGTCCTGGCCTATCGGCTTACTATGCTGCTTCGAGCACGTACTGGCTAATAAACTTAGTAGGTTAACTAAAGCACATAGCGCCAGGGCGGGCTTTAGCTCACTTTAGGCACTTTTTTTGAGGATGGAGGAATACCATAATGGAGGAAAAGGAAAAGAAGGAAAAGATTCCCCGGCAGCCAATGCCTGAGCAGGAGCCCAAAGTTAGAGTCAGAAACTACAAAGAGGTTCCTTTTGGTTATTCCCCAGAGACAGCTATGCTAGAGGCAAGCAGGTGCATTCAGTGCAAGAATCCTGGCTGCATGACTGGTTGCCCGGTAGAAATAGATATCCCTGGATTTATAGCCAGGATCAAGGAAGGTGACTTTGCAGGTGGCATAGCAAAGATCAAAGAGAGAAACTTGCTCCCTGCGGTCTGTGGTAGGGTCTGTCCGCAGGAGGTACAATGTGAGAAGGTTTGCATATTGGGCAAGAAGGGAGAGCCTGTCGCCATTGGGCGGTTAGAGCGATTTTTAGCTGACTGGGAGAGATCTGAAGGTGCTGGCTCCATACCTGAAAATGAGCCTTCTGCGGAAACAAAGGCTATCAAAGAGCCACTAACAGGGAAGCGGGTTGCAGTGGTTGGCTCAGGACCATCAGGACTCACCGTGGCCGGAGATCTTATCCTTAAGGGCCATGATGTTACCGTGTTTGAGGCCTTTCAGATCCCTGGTGGTGTTTTGATTTATGGAATCCCAGAATTTAGACTACCCAAGGCGATTGTAGCTGCTGAGGTTGACTACATGAAAAAACTTGGGGTGAAATTCGAGTGTGATATGGTTGTTGGTGCCACCGTAAGCGTTGATGAACTCTTCGAACAAGGTTATGGCGCAGTGTATGTAGGTGTAGGGGCCGGACTTCCTGTATTCATGAATATACCCGGTGAAAACCTGATTGGTGTTTATTCTGCTAATGAGTATCTGACCAGGAGCAACCTGATGAAGGCATATCTGTTCCCCGAGTATGATACACCAATTATAAGGGGTAAAAATGTGGTTGTGTTCGGGGCAGGGAACGTAGCTATGGATTCTGCGAGGACAGCGCTGCGTCTTGGTGCAGATCAGGTAAGGATTATCTATCGCAGGTCCAGGGAGGAGATGCCTGCCAGAATCGAAGAGATCCATCACGGTGAAGAGGAGGGGTTAGAATTTCATCTTCTGGCGGCCCCCCTGAATTTTATTGGAGATAGTGACGGACGTCTGACAGGGGTGAGGTGTCAGAGGATGGAACTCGGTGAGCCTGACGAATCAGGGAGGCGCCGGCCAGTTCCGATTAAGGGCAGTGAATTTGAGACGGAGTGCGATACAGCAGTTATTTCTATAGGTGCCGGTGCAAATCCTCTGTTAACCAAAGCAACCCCTGATATCCAGTTGAACAGATGGGGAAATATCATTGCCGAGCCTGAAACCGGTAAGACAACCAAAAAAGGTGTTTGGGCTGGGGGTGATATTGTTACCGGACAGGCAACCGTTATCCTGGCTATGGGTGCAGGCAGACAAGTAGCCAATTCGATTCATAACTATCTCATAATCGGTTGGTAAGGAAGATGGGGCAAATCACCGCCCGACTCACCACCGGCCTGCTAGACCAATCTTGATGCGCCTGTAAAAACTCCTTTTTGCAGGCAATTGCGAATTATTGTCAGTAGTTAGCCCCAGGGGCATTACTCCAAATCTTGATATTTTTGGCTTTTTACGAGATCATCAATCTTAAGCTGCAACAAAGACACAAGTCTGATTCTTCATATCCTCCGAGCTGGAAGCAGAAATGGGTGTTGCGTTCTGCTCCGCTGGGCTCATAAAAATGCCGTACAGAAATATTATCCTGCCGAGTTTTTGGATCAGAACCATTGTTCCATTTAGGACAAGATAAACAAGTATACCTAACCCGATAGGTTCTCCAAGGACAAATATTACTATTGTAGTGGCTGAACAGAACCTATGCTGACATACTATATGCTGCTTCTATGCGCTTTTAGAAAATTGAATATTTTACGATGCTTAAGTAAGCAAGAAACCGCGCTTTAAGAAAAAGGAGTAAACACTGAAAACACAAAACATGCTCTATCTATCGCAAAGGGATATTGAAAAGGTAGATTTACCCATGGAGGAGATCATTGAGGCATTGGATGAGTCCTTTAAGGAGAAAGGTCTAGGCAATGTCGAGATGCCACCTAAACCGGGGATTCACACTCAGCCTGATGCGTTTATACATGCGATGCCGGCCTATGTTCCCTCTCTGGGTTCAGCTGGGATTAAATGGGTCAGCGGATACCCTGAAAATTACAAGCGGAATCTGCCCTATATCACCGGCTTGCTCATTTTAAACGACCCGGAAACAGGGGTTCCCCTTTCAGTGATGGACTGTATTTGGATTACCGCCATGAGGACTGGTGCTGCGACCGCCATAGCAGCGAAATACATGGCTAATATGGAATCAACAACAGTGGGGATCCTTGGTTGTGGAGTTCAGGGAAGGACCAATCTAAGAGCGCTTCACATCATGATGCCTAAACTTAAAGAGGTTAAGGCTTACGATATTTCAGGGGATGCAGCCAAGAAATACGCCGAAGAAATGCAGAAACAGACGGAACTGAACATACGCATTGTAGGGAGTCCTGAAGAGGCAGTCCGGAATTCCGACATTATTGTAACGGCAGGCCCTATCCTTAAAAACTCTCATCCAGCCATTGAAGGTGACTGGCTAAAGCCAGGGGTGTTTGCCTCCCCTGTAGACTTTGATTCCTACTTTAAGAAATCCGCATTTGAGAGTTGCGACAAGTTTGTCACCGATGACAGGGAGCAGTGCCTCTACTATAAATCCCTTGGATACTTTCAGCACATACCTGAGATTTATGCTGATCTCGGTGAAATTGCTGCCGGTATAAAGCCGGGCAGGGAAAATGCAAGTGAAAAGATCATCTGTGCAAATCTTGGACTTGCCATGGATGACATGGCAACAGCCATTAAGATTTATAAGAAGGCCGTTGAGAATAATATCGGAATCTGGCTTGAACTCTGATTCAGTTTGTAGGCTACATTCAGTGAAGCTCCCCGCGCTTCCGCGCGGGGCATCCTGGCGAAGGCGAGTGAGACGTGAGAGCCCCGGTTTTTCAACTGGGGTCTTTCCTGGACACTAACCCCGATTCTTCCCTCAGTATTCACTATACTATCCTCTCTGGCACGAGAACCTTCTCATCTTATTCTATGAAAAAACGTTCTTGACAGAGGGGATAAAATATTATTCCGCTCTTCCATTGCGCACAGGAAATTCCTTGCAACCTCTGTGTTTCTGTATGCCCAAAGGAGGTAATCTCTATTCATGGTGACTCCCTTTTGGAGAAACCTCAGATTGAGAACCAAGAATGTATTGGTTGTAACAAATGTGTATTCATCTGTCCTGGTCTGGCAATATCTCTGGTAGATTACCGCGAGAATAAGGACAACCCTGTGGTCTCTCTCGCTTATGAGGTCTATAACTATGACTGTAAGAGAGGGGATACTGTTTTATTGACAGATTTTAAGGGGGGTCCTCTTCAAGAGGCAGTCGTTATTGACACAGTTATCAATAAGGCCTCAAGAAAAACCCAGATCATAAAGGTGAGGGTTCCCGCATTTGATACCGCCAGATTGATCAGGGGTTGGGCAGGGCTCTATGCTATGAATAGAATCGATGGAAATGCGATTATTGGTCATTTTGGTGATGTCGAGGGTTTTTATGGCGCAGTGGGTTTTAGCGGTCATGGTCTGCAGTAGTCTTCTGCAATAGGAAAGTGCATCTCAGAGTTAATCCAGTTCGGAAAATATAGGACAATTGATCTGTCTTGCTTTTCATTTCCTCGTTTTGAGACGGGAAAGCTTGTTTTTGAAGAGGAAATGGTTTAAATATAGGGTCCTTGTCTAATTGGAACAGCCAGCTCATGGCGGTGGTGAACAGTTATAAATCAGGAGGTTATAGGATGGCATCTTTGGAGAGAGATCAGAAAAAGGCATTGCTTAGATTTGATTACCCTATTGCTCAAATCGAAAAGGGCTATACCAATCGAACATTATACATAAATCTTTCCGATAAGAAGATCTCAAGCAAACCAGTTTCAGATGAAATGAAAAGGATATTTACTGGCGGGCGGGGGTTTGATTTGTGGTTACTCTGGAATGCAACTAGAGAAAAGACCAAATGGAATGATCCCCAAAACGAGATATGCATAGCCTGCGGCCCCCTGGGAGGAACCACGCTCTATCCAGGCAGCGGCAAGAGCATTGTGACAACCATATCGCCAGCAACCGAAACGGTTATGGATTCCAATGTAGGCGGCTATTTTGGCCCCTATCTCAAATTTGCTGGGTGGGATGCACTGGAGATCCAGGGTAAAGCTGACACAGACGTCGTCATTGTAATAGACGGTGACAAAGGTGTGGTAAGCATAGTGGACGCGGAAGGCCTCCCGAGCGATACCCATCTTCTTGGCACGATCCTAGGTGAGAGGTATGGCGAGGGAAAACTGAGGTCCATTGCGTCCGTTTCGGCAGGCTCAGGGGCGGAACATACGTTGATGGGCTGTCTCAACTTTTCATGGTATGACAATGCTCGCAAGACATATCGGTATAAACAGGCAGGCCGGGGTGGCACGGGCACGGTTTTTCGGGACAAGAAGATACGGGCCATCGTTGCCAAGTTCTCCAAGGTAACAGCAGAGATAAATCAACCCGCTGACCCGGATAAACTCAAGGCAGGAGGAAGGAAATATAGCAAAGAGATCAGGACCCTTGATCCCCAGCAGAACGAGATGGCTCGGGTAGGAACAACACACTTGGTGGATATCATGAACGATCACGACTGCCTTCCTGTCAACAACTTTCGATTCGGGAGTCACCCCGATGGAAAGAGCCTAGGCAGGGAGGTATACCGGAAGAAGTTCCATCCCGGTTTCGACGGCTGCTGGATGGGGTGTTCGGTGGCCTGTTCGCATGTGGTAAAGGATTTTGTCCTCAAGACGGGCCCTTACAAAAGACAGAGCGTGTGGGTTGACGGCCCCGAGTACGAGACAATCGCCGGGTGCGGTTCCAGCTGGGGTATATTCGACCCCGATTTCTTGATAGAGGTGAATTTCTATTGCGACACGTACGGCCTCGATACCATCTCGGTAGGTACCGCAACGGCGTTTGCCATGGAATGCTATGAAATGGGACTGATAGATAAGACCGTCACCGGGGGCCTGGAGCTCGGTTTTGGGAACAAGGGAGCGGCCTTAGAAGTGATTCACCAGATGGCTAGGGGTGAAGGGTTTGGCGCTGTAGTAGGCCAGGGTGTAAGGAGAATGAAGGATCTATTTGCAAAGGAATATGGTGCTGATCCCGCTACCATGCAAGATATTGGAATGGAGTCCAAGGGCCTGGAGGTTTCCGAGTACGTGACAAAAGAGTCGCTTGCGCAACAGGGCGGATATGGCCTTACCCTAAAGGGTCCCCAGCATGATGAGGCATGGCTCATATTCTTGGACATGGTCAATAAGGTAATGCCAACCTTCGAGCAAAAGGCCGAGGCCTTGCACTGGTTTCCAATGTGGAGGACCTGGTTCGGCCTCAATGGCCTGTGCAAGCTTCCCTGGAACGATATAGTGCCTGAGGATAACAAGGGGACCCCGGAGCCTGCAAAAGTGATGAAACATGTGAAGTGGTATGCGGAGTTTTTCTCCGCCGTTACCGGTATAGAGGTTGAGCCTGATGATTTGATCAGGATGAGCGAGAGGGTCTATAACTTTCAGAGGATATTCAATCTCAGGCAGGGGTTCGGCAGGAGGGAGCACGACACCATACCATATAGGGCAATGGGGCCTGTTACGGCTGAGGAGTATGAGTCCCGCCAGAGCAGGTATGACGGGCAGCTCAAGGAACTGGGCATCATGGATCCTTCAGGCAAAAGCACCGGGCAGAAGCTCAAAGCCCTGAGGGAATACCGGGAGGGTCAATACGAGAAGCTCAAGGATGCCGTGTACAAACGTCGCGGCTGGACAAAGGACGGGGTACCAACGGTTGAAAAGATAATGGAACTGGGAATAGATTTTCCCGATGTAGTGGAGCTGGTATCAAGATACCAGTAAGCCGAATTAAGTCAGGTCAAATGAGGCGGTCAAAAGAAGGAGTTTGCACGCTGAAGACTAGTCAAAAAGCCAAAAATCAGAGAATGCACACCACAGAAGGACGGGCGAGGTTCCCGGGTCCCTTGCAGGCTATTTCCAATCAAGTTCCTCGCCCTCAGTTGAATATCTCACATTATCCAATAAGGTCACCGGATCTTAATCTCAGGTTTTTTCTTGACTATTAGCAATCAAAACCTAAAATGATGTGATCTGACCCTAAGGGAAAGGGCGGTATCTGCAAAGAACAAGCCGGGATTAGAATTTCCTTAGGGGTGCCATTTCTTTCATCCTCTAGTTCAGGAGAAACGGAATCATGCTGAAGGACAAAAAAATCGGTATTGTGGGGGCGGGAAACATGGGTGAGGCCCTGATTAGCGGACTCCTCCATTCCCGATCATCCACACCCGAAAATATTATCTGCTCGGACATTCGCAAGGATAAGCTTAAAATAGTAAAGGAGTCATACGGGGTACTCACAAGTGGAAACAATCTCAATGTGGTTAGTGCATCGGAGATAGTTGTCTATGCAGTGAAACCTCAAATTATGGCCTCGGTGCTGAGGGAAACAGCGACCTCCCTGGATATGTCAAAACTCATTATCTCCATTGCCGCTGGTGTCCCATTGTCGGCCATAGAGTCGTGCCTCAACAAGGACCTGCGCCTTGTTCGTGTCATGCCCAACATATCAGCATCCGTTAAGGAGGGCGCTGCAGCCATTGCACCCGGAAAGCATGCGCTCAAGGATGATCTTAAGGTAGCCAAGGCTATCTTCGATTCCGTGGGGAAAAGTGTGATTATCGAAGAGGAGCTCATGGATGCCATAACCGGGTTGAGTGGGAGTGGTCCCGCTTACCTCTTCTTAATCGTTGATGCCCTGGCCGATGCTGGGGTAAAGATGGGTCTTTCACGAGAGGATGCTCTTTTGCTTTCAACCCAAACGGTTTTGGGAGCTGCAAAACTACTGATGGAGACAAATGAACACCCGGGAAAATTAAAGGACAGGGTTACTTCACCTGGAGGAACGGCCATCGCCGGTCTTCATACCTTAGAGCAAGGGGGACTTCGAACGACCCTTATCAATGCCGTGGAGGCTGCGACCAGGCGATCCAAGGAACTGGGAGAGATGATGATCAAGAACTTCGCAGAGGAATAGCGGATACGCAACTCCACACCTCAGTACCTTTAGAATTTTGTCTTGAAATCTTGATAAGGGGAAACCTAAACAAATGACTCACGAGGCACAGTTGTGGCAGAAATAAAAAGCACGCTCGAACTGGTTCTTGAAAAAACCAGAGATCTTACCCTGACCGAGGAGGAAAAGCGCAACCTTGAAAGGGAGGAGCTGGATAACAAGGTCCAGGGCATCGTGAATAGATATTCGGATAATTCTTTTCCTGTGAGCAGACTCAGGAAAGAGGTGGAAGGCATACACAGCAAAGAGGCTGATCTGCCATATAAGCTTCTCACAAAACATCTTGTGGCTCATTTCAACCTGGATACCGACAACAATGCGATTGTGTCTGCCTTCAGCGAAGTCGTTGGTCTTGACACTACCCCCCTTACGACTCTCCAGAGAGAATACCAGGCAGAGAAGAAAGAGGCCGAGAGGTCTTTTACAGAAGAAGCTTTCCTTGCCTTGAAAAACAGGGGTGTGTCCGGGTCTGCTGTGAAACCCAATATGAACCGGATCCCAGAGTGGGATCAGTTCTTGAAAAGT